>NZ_JBSVXS010000176.1:0-8113 GCF_054070155.1 Pseudomonas sp. SDT291_1_S447 | reverse complement strand
CAGAAAAGTAGTGCCTTATAGGACGCCATCGCGAGCAGGCTCACTCCTACAATGGCTTGCTATCCATTCAAGCTATGCCGATCACCTGGTCCTCATGCATCTGCCGCAACAACACCAGGCCATTGTCCATGAACGAATTGCTGGCGAGCTGCCCGGCCTCCTGCGCCAGAGCTTGCAACTGCTCGCGCCCCGTCAATGGCGCAAACTCAGTGATGCGCTGCAGCAAGCGCCAGGCCAGCGGACTCAGCTCGGAAAACTTCACACTCCAGTCCGCCGTACGCCGCACCAGCAACAGCGTCGGTTGCGCCGGTGGCGTGGCGGGTTGATGGTGCGGATCAAGTTCATGCACCGGCCACACATACGCCAACGGCAAAGCCAGCGCCGAGATCAGCAACGGGCGTTCCAGCAATAACGCCGGATCGGTCGGCGGCAGCGCTTGGGCATCAGATTGCTGCAAAATCATCTCCACCCATTCGTAATGCGCCAGCTCTAGCAGAAACCCCGGCCACTGACCTTCGTGCAACACCTGCGGTTGCGTGGCCAGATAGTCGAGAAAGGCTTCGGCAATCTCGCCGAACTTTGGTGTCTGCGCCCGCCAGTCACGCAAAAAGCCGCGCACCAGCAAACCCCAGCGTTGCTCACCGATGATGCGGATCAACACCGGAAACGTGCCGCTCAACAGTTGCGATACGTTGTTGAACACCAGATCGCGATAGACGTTAACCCGCGCCGCATTCATTTCGGCCGGTGGCGATTGATGTTCGGGATCACGCAAATACCGGGTCAGTGCCTGTTGTTGCAACATCAGGTTATCCACGATGGCTACCCTCCGCTTGCAAGTGGCGAATGGTCTGCAACTCGACGACCAATTCGGAAAACGCCGGAAAGTTGAAATCCCGCTCGAGCAAGGTCGGCTGCGCGCCAAACCGCGCATAGGCCTCGGCCAGCAGTGACCAGACCTGCGGTTTAACCGAGGCACCGTGGGTATCGATTTTCAACGTATCAGACTCATCGAAATGCCCGGCCACATGCATGCCGACCACCCGGCCCGGCTCGATGCCGGCGAGGAAGGTTTGCGCGTCGAAGCCGTGGTTGATCGCATTGACGTAGACATTGTTGACGTCCAGTAGCAGGTCGCAATCGGCCTCGCGCAGCACGGCATTGGTGAAGGTCACTTCGTCCATGTCCTGGCGCGGGGTGGCGTAGTAGGAGACGTTTTCCACGGCCAGACGCCGACCAAGAATGTCCTGAGCCTGACGGATTCGCGCGGCGACGTGGCGCACTGCCTCTTCGGTGAACGGCAACGGCAGCAAGTCGTAAAGATGCCCGTCATCACTGCAATAACTCAGGTGTTCGCTGTACAGCGGCACGTTGAAACGGTCGAGAAACACCCGGACCTCCTGCAAGAACCCGACATCCAGCGGCGCCGACCCGCCAAGTGACAGCGACAAGCCGTGACAGGACAACGGATAGCGTTCGGCCAGTTCACGCAACGCCGCGCCATGGGCACCACCGACGCCGATCCAGTTTTCCGGAGCGACTTCGAGGAAGTCGAAATCGCCGCTGCGGGCAGCTTGCAGGTCTTTGAGCAAGCCACGGCGCAGGCCGAGGCCGACGCTGGGTTGCGTTGATGATTGAGGAATTTGCATGGGGAAACCTCGATGGATGGGTCTACCCAGTGGAATCGACGCCTGTATCACGGCTGTGTGCGCCCACCCGGACAATTGCCGCCCCGTGTATCCCCCGCTGCCGCGATACACAGTGATACACAGTCCTCATCAAACACCGAACCCTGTGGGAGCTGGCTTGCCAGCGATGGCGTCGACACAGCCAATGACCTTGGTGCCTGACACACCGCTATCGCTGGCAAGCCAGCTCCCACAGGTATTTCAGTGTTCACAAATACAGCGTCTCACCCAGACCGGGGCTAGACTCTTTTATGACCCAGTCGAGGGGGCCGCAGGACGTCAGCCGTGCCCTGCCCAACTCCGTGACCACCGCCCGGTGGCGCACGCCTCGACCTTCGACGCCGCCGGACCGTGATCCTGTTTCAGGAGCACACATGATGGACGAGGCGAAGCTCAACCAATTCATGGGCAAACTGGTCAACGACATGGGCGGCGCGGCGATGCTGGCCAATGTCATCGTCGGCGAAGAACTCGGCTTGTACCGGGCCATGGCCGACAGCCAGCCGATCAGTGCCGATGCCCTCGCCGCCAAAACCACCTGCAATCCGCGTCTGGTGCGCGAATGGCTTAGCGCTCACGCGGCGTCCGGCTATATGGAGCATCACGACGGCCAGTTTCGTTTACCGGAAGAACAGGCGCTGGCGTTGGCCGTCGAGGACTCGCCGGTTTACGTCGCCGGCGGCCTCGGCGTGGTGGCGTCGTTTTTCCACGACAAGGACAAACTGGTCAAAGCCATGCGCGGCAACGGCGCCCTGCCTTGGGGCGACCACCACCCGTGCATGTTCACCGGCACCGAGCGATTCTTCCGGCCCGGCTACAAAGGCCACCTGATCGCCGAATGGCTGCCGGCGCTGGATGGTGTGGTGGCGAAACTCGAGGAAGGCGCCAAAGTCGCCGACATCGGCTGCGGCCATGGCGCCTCAACGGTGATCATGGCCCAGGCGTTTCCCAACTCGCGTTTCGTCGGCTACGACTATCACGCACCGTCGATCACTGTCGCCACCCAACGCGCCGAGGAAGGCGGGGTCAGCAGCCGGGCGAAGTTCTTCCAGGGCTCGGCGAAGAGCTACCCCGGCAACGACTACGACCTGATCTGCTATTTCGACTGCCTGCACGACATGGGCGACCCGGTCGGCGCCGCCCGTCACGCCTATGACTCGCTGAAAGACGACGGCACCGTGTTGCTGGTCGAGCCATTCGCCAACGACACGCTGGACGACAACATCAACCCGGTCGGACGGCTGTTCTATGCGGCCTCGACGTTTATCTGCACACCGAACTCGCTGTCGCAGGAAGTCGGCCTCGGCCTGGGCGCGCAGGCGGGGGAAATGCGTTTGCGCAAAGTGTTTGTCGAGGCCGGGTTCAAGCACTTCCGCCGGGCTACGCAAACACCGTTCAACCTGATTCTGGAGGCACGCAAGTAACCCGCGCGGGTCGCGTGCTAACCTGCTGGCATCGTCCTTATCCGGAGCGCTGACCATGCTCGACAGCCCGACCCGCGAACACCTCGACACGCTCCAGCAAGTGATGGCGGACGGCGATTTCCTCGTATTGACCGGGGCCGGTATCAGCACGCCGTCGGGCATTCCGGATTACCGCGACAGCGACGGTGTACGCCGTGGGCGGCAACCGATGATGTATCAGGAGTTTCTGGCCGCCCCCGAATCACGCCGCCGCTATTGGGCACGGGCCATGCTCGGTTGGCCGAGGGTGCGTCAGGCGCAGCCGAATGCGGCTCATGAGGCATTGGCCGGTTTGCAGCGCCATGGCCTGATCAGCAACTTGATCACCCAGAACGTTGACACCCTGCACGATCAGGCCGGCAGTCAGGACGTCATTGAGCTGCACGGCAGCCTGCATCGCGTTCTGTGTCTGGATTGCGGTCAGCGCAGCGAGCGCGATTCGATTCAGCAATTGATGGAATTGCACAATCCGTATCTGGCCGGGGTCGATGCGATGCAGGCACCGGACGGCGACACCCTGCTCGACCCGGCGTTCGAAGCACGTTTTCAGGTGCCGCAGTGTCCGCATTGCGCTGGCGAGCGGATGAAACCGGACGTGGTGTTTTTCGGTGAAAACGTCGCGCAGCCCACGGCGGCTCGGGCGATGGCGGCGGCAGAAAATGCGGCGGGGATGTTGGTGGTGGGGTCTTCGTTGATGGCGTATTCGGCGTTTCGTTTGTGCCGGGTGATTGCCGATCGTGGCAAGCCGTTGATTGCGATCAATCTGGGCAAGACCCGCGCGGATGATTTGCTGGATTTGAAGATTGAAGCGTCGTGTGAACAGCTTTTGCCGTTGTTGGTGGAAGTGCTGGATCGGTGAGTTGCTGCACTTTGTGCTCGACTCAGGACCCCAGCCCCTCACCCTAGCCCTCTCCCAAGGGAGAGGGAACTGACCGAGTTGTCAGGACTGAATACTGCGACCTGAAAATGCTGAGTCGAGCTCACAATCTGAATAACCCACGATCAGCTCCCTTCCCCCTCGCCCCCCTGGGGGAGAGGGTTGGGGTGAGGGGGTAAATCTCACAGTCGCCCCAGATCTTCAGCCTTGAGAATATCGAACAACGCCTGCGCCGCTGCCGACAGTTCATTGCCCGGCTCGGTCAGCACGCCGATGGCCCGCTCCACCGAATCATCCAGCGTCAGACAGTGGGCACCCAGCTCTTGCATCTGCTCGGCGCACAACGCCGGGACGGCACTGACGCCCAGACCGCTGGCGACCATGCGCCCGACGGTCGCCAATTGATGGCTTTCAAACTCCACCGGCAACTTCATGCCCCGCGCCTGTAAGTGCTCTTCGAGCATCACCCGCACCGTCGAGGGCCGCTGCAAGGTAATAAACGGCTCCTGCAGCAACGTTTGCCAATCGATCACGCCGCGCTGCGACAACGGCGAATCCTTCGACACCACCGCGACGAAGCGATCCGTGTACAACGGCGTAAACGTCATTGAAGTGTTCTGCATCGGCTCGAACGCCACGCCCAGTTCAACCTGGCGATCCCGAACCATCTCCAGCACTTGCTCGTTGATCACGTCGTTGACCGTGACATTGACGTTCGGATAACGCGCACGAAAGGTCTTGAGGATCGGCGGCAGCAGGTTACCGGCAAACGACGGCATCGCCGCCAGCGTCACCCGCCCGCGCTGCAAGCTGAAGCGTTGGCGCATTTCGTCTTCGGCGTTGTCCCAGTCGGCAATCAGCCGTCGAGCCAGTGGCAGCAAGGATTCGCCTTCGGCCGTCAGCGCGACGTTGCGTGTATTGCGGCTGAACAGGCGCCCGCCGAGGCCCTCCTCCAGCGCTTTGATGGTCAGGCTCAACGCCGATTGCGACAGGTGCAGGCGCTCGCAAGCCACGGCGAAACTCAGGCTTTGAGCCACGGCGAGGAAGGCGCGGATCTGTTTGATGGTCATGCTCGCTTCGCTCCAGTTGTAAGCTACAAGCGTTAAGCGGCAAGCCATGATGATCGTTCCCACGCTCCTGCGTGGGAACGCAGCCCGTGACGCTCCGCGTCACTGGACGCGGAGCGTCCCTAGAGGCATTACCACGCGGAGCGTGGGAACGATCAAAGCAGCACGCCATAACGCGACTATTGAGCTTTATCAATCAATCGACCTTAAAAATCAACTTAACAAATATATCCACCAGCGCGACACTCCAACCATTCGGCTAGCCAGCCGCCCGCAAATAATAAAAGAGGTGCATATGGCAGGTTTCGACAAGCGCGTGAGTTCCTACGAGGAAGCCCTGGCCGGGCTTGAGGACGGCATGACCGTCATCGCCGGCGGCTTCGGTCTGTGCGGCATTCCGGAAAACCTGATCGCCGAGATCAAACGCAAAGGCACCCGCGACCTCACCGTCGTCTCCAACAACTGCGGCGTCGACGGTTTCGGCCTTGGCGTACTGCTCACCGACCGTCAGATCAGCAAAGTCATCGCCTCTTATGTCGGCGAGAACAAACTGTTCGAAGAGCAACTGCTCAAGGGCGACATCGAAGTCATCCTGACCCCGCAAGGCACCCTCGCTGAGAAGATGCGCGCAGGCGGCGCCGGCATTCCGGCCTTTTTCACCGCCACCGGCGTTGGCACACCGGTCGCCGAAGGCAAGGAAGTGCGTGAATTCAAGGGTCGCAAGTACCTGATGGAAGAATCCATTACCGGCGACTTCGCCATCGTCAAAGGCTGGAAAGCCGACCACTTCGGCAACGTCGTCTACCGTCACACCGCGCAGAACTTCAACCCCCTCGCCGCCACCGCCGGCAAGATCACCGTGGTTGAAGTGGAAGAAATCGTCGAACCCGGCGAACTCGATCCATCGCAGATCCACACCCCGGGCATCTACGTCGATCGGGTCATTTGCGGCACGTTCGAAAAACGCATCGAACAGCGCACCATCCGCAAATAATTCAGGCTGACGGAGAACAAGAACATGGCACTTACCCGCGAACAAATGGCTCAGCGCGTCGCCCGCGAAATGCAGGACGGCTTTTACGTAAACCTCGGCATCGGCATTCCGACCCTGGTCGCCAACTACATTCCCGAAGGCATGGAAGTCATGCTGCAATCGGAAAACGGCCTGCTCGGCATGGGCCCGTTTCCGACCGAAGAGACCATCGACGCCGACATGATCAACGCCGGCAAACAGACCGTGACCGCGCGCATCGGCGCGTCGATTTTCAACTCCGCCGAATCCTTCGCGATGATCCGTGGTGGCCATGTCGACCTGACCGTGCTCGGCGCGTTCGAAGTGGACGTCGAAGGCAACATCGCTTCGTGGATGATCCCCGGCAAACTGGTCAAGGGCATGGGCGGCGCCATGGATCTGGTGGCTGGCGCCGACAACATCATCGTAATCATGACCCACGCATCGAAGGACGGTGAGTCGAAACTGTTGGCCAAATGCAGCCTGCCGCTGACCGGCGCGGGCTGCATCAAGCGCGTGCTGACCGACCTCGCCTACCTGGAAATCGAAAATGGCGCTTTTGTCCTCAAGGAACGCGCACCTGGCGTCAGCGTCGAGGAAATCGTCGCCAAAACCGCTGGTAAACTGATCGTCCCGGATCACGTACCGGAAATGCAGTTCGCTGCCCAGTGAGGAATTCGAAAATGCAAGACGTCGTAATTGTTGCCGCCACGCGTACCGCGATCGGCAGTTTCCAGGGCTCCCTGGCCAGCGTTTCCGCCGTTGATCTGGGCGCGGCGGTGATCCGCCAGTTGCTCGAGCAGACCGGGCTGGACGGTGCACAGGTTGATGAAGTGATCATGGGCCAGGTGTTGACCGCCGGCGCCGGCCAGAACCCGGCGCGTCAGTCGGCGATCAAGGCTGGCCTGCCTCACGCTGTGCCAGCGCTGACCCTGAACAAGGTCTGTGGTTCGGGCCTCAAAGCCCTGCACCTCGGCGCGCAGGCGATCCGTTGCGGCGACGCTGACGTGATCATCGCCGGCGGTCAGGAAAACATGAGCCTGTCCAACTACGTGATGCCGGGCGCACGCACCGGTCTGCGCATGGGCCACGCACAAATCGTCGACACCATGATCAGCGATGGTCTGTGGGATGCGTTCAACGATTACCACATGGGCATCACCGCCGAGAATCTGGTCGACAAATACGAGATCAGCCGTGAGCAGCAGGACGCCTTCGCTGCCGCCTCGCAGCAGAAAGCCGTCGCCGCTATTGAGGCCGGTCGCTTTGTCGATGAGATCACCCCGATCCTGATCCCGCAGCGCAAAGGCGATCCGGTTGCGTTCAAGGTCGACGAACAACCACGCGGCGATACCACCGCCGAATCCCTGGCGAAACTGCGCCCGGCGTTTAAAAAGGACGGCAGCGTCACCGCCGGCAACGCCTCGTCGCTGAACGACGGCGCCGCTGCGGTGATTCTGATGAGCGCGGAAAAAGCCAAATCCCTCGGCCTGCCGGTTCTGGCAAAAATCGCCGCCTACGCCAACGCCGGCGTTGATCCGGCAATCATGGGCATCGGCCCGGTGTCGGCCACCCGCCGCTGCCTCGACAAGGCTGGCTGGAACATCGACCAGCTCGACCTGATCGAAGCCAACGAAGCCTTCGCCGCGCAATCACTGGCGGTGGCCAAGGATCTGCAATGGGATCTGGACAAGGTCAACGTCAACGGCGGCGCCATCGCGTTGGGCCATCCGATCGGTGCATCGGGTTGCCGCGTGCTGGTGACCCTGCTGCATGAAATGATCAAGCGTGATGCGAAAAAAGGTCTGGCGACCCTGTGCATCGGCGGCGGTCAGGGTGTGGCGCTGGCGCTGGAACGCGCATAACCAGAGTTCAACAGTGAATGGCGGATCCACGACATCCGCCGTTTGCTGGCAACAAAAACCCGGTGCGACTTGCGTTGCACCGGGTGTTTTTTTGCCCATCGAAAATCCGCTTTGTATGTTCGGGCCCCTTCGCGAGCAAGC
>NZ_JBSVXS010000175.1:0-8116 GCF_054070155.1 Pseudomonas sp. SDT291_1_S447 | reverse complement strand
CTTTTGATTTTGCTTTTTAAAAACAAGATCAAAAGATCGCAGCCTTCGGCAGCTCCTACAGGGAGTTGTCCGAAGCAGGCATTTCAGTGTTGGGCTTTGTGATCCAGGGCGGCGTAGAAGTTGGCGCTCTGTTGCAGGTATTTCTGGGTGTAGCTCTGGGTGTGGGATTTTTTGCTGTTGATTTCAACGTTGGCACTGGCTGGCAGCACAACGGTGGCGGAGATGGCGGAAGCGGCGATAACGGAGAAGAGATTGAAGTTCATGGCGGTAACCCTCGTGTTCGGTTGGCTTGCTTGCCCGGTTGGGCTGTGAAGCAAACTTAACGCTCGAGGGTTGATCGCTTGAAATGCTTTGTAGCATTACCGGATATCAGCGCGATTAATACAAAGAGACAGGCCCCGTAAACCGGGGCCTGTGGCTTATTGTCGCACTATAAACTTGAGGTCGCTGGGCGCGTCCATCGGCAGTTTCTGCACGGTTTTGCCGAGCAGACCGGTCTTGCCATCGCGCTCGACGACGACAATTTCGTTGCTTTTCTGGTTGGCGATCAGCAGGAATTTGCCACTCGGGTCGAGGCTGAATTCGCGCGGGTGATCACCGTCCACCGAGCGTTTTTGCAGCTCTTTGAGCTGACCGGTGGCCGGATCGATCGCGAACACCACCAGTTGATTGGCAGTGCCACGGTTGCTGACGTAGAGGAACTTGCCATCGGCCGAGGCATGCAGCGCGGCGCCGGCCTTGTCCGACGTTGGCTGACCAGCGGCCAGATCGACCAGTTGCGTCTGGGTCAGCACGCCATCGTGGTAATCGAACACCGCGACTTGCGCGCTCATTTCCATGGTCAGCCAGGCGTGTTTGCCGTCAGCGCTGAACAGCAGATGACGCGGACCGCTGCCGGCCGGCAAGGGCACTGCGGCGGTCATCGCCGGCGTCAGCGGCAAATCCGGGTTGGCCTTCGGATCGAACAGGTAGACGAAAACCTTGTCCGCGCCCAGATCATTGGAGAAGACGTAGCGGCCGTCAGGCGAAGAAACCGTCGAGTGCACGTGGTTGGAGGCCTGGCGCTCAAGATTGATCCGGCTCGCCGGATGCGCGCTCATCTGCACGACAGGTTTGAGTTTGCCGTCGGCACCAACCGGCAATACCGCCAGCGTTCCACCCGGATCTTCCATCACCGAATAGTTGCTGACGAACAAGTGGCTGGCGTCAGCGCTGAGGCTCGAATGGGTCGGCTCGTTGCCCAGGCTCTGCACTTGATTGATCAGCGTCAGCGTGTGGGTTTTCGGATCGATCGAATAGCTGCTGACGCGACCGACCGGGTCTTTCTGGCCCGGGCCGTTTTCGTTGACCACAAACAGGCGACGCTGGTCTTTGGACAGGGTCAGCCATGACGGGTTTTCGCTCTTGACCACTTGCAGCGGCTTGGCGGCGATCTGGCCGGTGGCGCTGTCGAAGTTCATTCGATAGAGGCCCTGGCTGGTGTTGGCGGTGTAGGAACCGACCAGCAACTGGAAGCTCTCGGCGGATGCGCTGGAAAGTCCCATGGCACCGACGCTGCCGGCCATCAGCAGCGGCCAGAATTTACGCATTTTCATCAGTTTCGTCCTCGTCATCGCTGCTGCTGACTACGTCACCGTGGCAGACCAGGCGGTGTTCGCCGATCGCTTTGGTTTCATTGAAATAACCGACGATCAGCCAGCTTTGCAGTGAGTCATCAAACGTTGCCGCTGCAACCTGCGCCGGAGTGAATTCCCAATGCTTGGCCGCGCGGCCGTCGATGCATTCGATGTGCAGGTTGTCGTCTTCGTCGAGGGCGAATTCGAAGGCGTGCAGGCCATCGATTTCGACCATGCCGCAGTGTTCGAGGGCGTTGAGAAGGGTTTGGGCAGTCATGGCAAACAGTCTTTCTAGGGGGGAAAGGGCCAATGATAGCTCAATGTGATCCAGAGGCCCCGCTGTTACCCCTGTGGGAGCGAGCTTGCTCGCGAATGCAGTGTGTCAGTCGACAAATATGTTTCTGATACACCGCTTTCGCGAGCAAGCTCGCTCCCACAGGGGATATTGGCTGGCAGTTACAGCGCGTCGCGCGAGGGCTTGCCGTCGACGAGGCGCTGAATGCGCAGCGGGTTGGCGTTTTTCAGCGGCTCGGGCAGCAAGCTGTCCGGGTAATTCTGGAAGCACACCGGGCGCAGGAAGCGGTCGATGGCCAGCGTGCCCACCGACGTGCCACGGGCATCGGACGTCGCCGGATACGGCCCGCCGTGCACCATCGAATCGCACACTTCAACACCGGTTGGATAACCATTAAGCAGAATCCGCCCGACCTTCTGTTCCAGCAGCGGTGTCAGTTCAGCAAACTGCTCGAAGTCCGTCAGCTCACCAATAATCGTCGCGGTGAGTTGCCCGTGCAGGCCATGCAACGCCGCACTGAGTTGCGCCTGATCCGCCACTTCGACAATCACCGTGGTCGGGCCGAACACTTCTTCCTGCAGCACTTCATCGCCATCGATCAACAGGCTCACATCAGCCTTGAACAACTGCGGCTGCGCCTGATTGCCCTGCTGCGGATTACCGGCCAGATGCTCGACGCCGGGATGCGCCAACAGCTTCTCCAAGCCTTTACCGTAGCTGCCGAGGGTGCCGGCATTGAGCATGGTTTGCGCTGGCTGATCACCGATCAGACCGGCGACTTGCTGGACGAACGCGCTGAACTGCGGCGAACGAATGCCAATCACCAGACCCGGATTGGTACAGAACTGGCCACAGCCCTGCACCACCGAAGCGGTCAGGTCGCGGGCAACCGTTTCCGAACGCTCGGCAAGGGCCTGCGGCAGGACGATCACCGGGTTGATGCTCGACATCTCGGCAAACACCGGAATCGGTTGCGGGCGCGCGGCAGCCATGTCGCACAGCGCCCGGCCACCCTTGAGCGAACCGGTGAAACCGACTGCCTGGATCGCCGGATGCTTGACCAGCCATTCGCCGACGCCACCACCGTAGATCATGTTGAACACACCGGCCGGCATCGCGGTTTTTTCGGCGGCGCGAATCAGCGCATCGGCGACCAGTTCTGCTGTCGCCATATGGCCGCTGTGGGCCTTGAACACCACCGGGCAACCGGAGGCCAGCGCCGACGCGGTGTCGCCGCCGGCAGTTGAAAATGCCAGTGGAAAGTTGCTTGCGCCGAACACCGCTACGGGGCCGAGACCAATGCGGTATTGGCGCAGATCCGGACGTGGCAGTGGCTGGCGATCCGGCAGTGGCAGATCAATGCGCGCGCCATAGAAATCACCACGGCGCAACACTTTGGCGAACAGACGCATTTGCCCGCTAGTGCGTCCACGTTCGCCCTGAATGCGGCCGGCCGGCAATGCGGTTTCGCGGCAGACCACGGCGACGAAGTCATCACCGAGCGCATCCAGCTCATCGGCAATCGCATCGAGAAACTGCGCACGGCGTTCGGCGCTGAGGCTGCGATAGGCCGGGTATGCGGCAGCGGCGGCTTTGGCGGCGGCGTCTACTTCTTCAACCGTGGCCTGAATGAAATCGTGCGGCAGTTGCTCGCCCGTCGTGGCATCAATGGATTGCAGTTTGACGTCGCCAGCAGCGCTACGCTGACCGCCAATGTAGTTGTGACCGAGAATCTGAGTCATGGGATCTCCTTAAAGGGTGCCGATGCTGTCCGGCTCAAAAGCGGCCGCGATCGGCACGATGCCGTTGACCAGCGGTGCGCCGAATTCGGCCTGGCTGATTTCGAACAGGTCGCCCGGTTGCGTGCGAATGCCATCGGCGAACGACAGCGTCGCGGTGCCGAAGAAGTGAATGTGCACGTCGCCCGGACGCAGGAACTGGCGGTATTTGAAGTGGTGGTATTCGAGGTTGGCGAGGCTGTGGCACATGTTCGCCTCGCCGCTGAGAAACTCGTTCTGCCAGAGCACTTCGCCGTCACGCAGAATTCGACTGGTGCCGGCAAGGTGTTGAGGCAGTTCACCGGTACGAAGTTCCGGGCCATAGCTGCAGCTGCGCAATTTCGAATGCGCAAGGTACAGGTAATTCTTGCGCTCCATGACGTGGTCGGAGAACTCGTTGCCGACCGCGAAACCGAGGCGATAAGGCTTACCGTCGTGGCCGATGATGTAGAGACCGGCCATTTCTGGCTCCTCCCCGGCGTCATCAGCAAAGGGAGGCACCGGGAAAGGTTGGCCCGGACGCACGACGATGCTGCCGTCGCCCTTGTAGAACCATTCCGGTTGCACACCGGCCTGCCCCGCCGCCGGTTTGCCGCCCTCCACGCCCCATTTGAAAATGCGCATGGTGTCGGTCATCGCCGCTTCGTCGCCAGCCTGCTGGTGCATTTTGTCTCGCGCCGAAGCGCTGCCCAGGTGGGTCAGACCGGTACCGCTGACCAGCATGTGTGCCGGATCCGGGTGGTCGAGGGGCGGCAGGATGCGCAGTTGCGCGAGCAGCTCGGCGTAGTCGTGGCTGATGCCGAGACCGAGATTCTGCACTTGCTGCTCAAGGGAGTAGCCGGCCTCGATGGCGGCCAGCGCCAGATCGCGCACGCTGCGCGCGTCTTGCACTTCGCGCACCAGACCGTTGTCGACCACGCCGACGCGGCGCTCGCCGTTGCTTAATTCGAATTGAACCAGATGCATGATTTTCTCCTGTGTTATTCGAAACACCGCAGATCCTTGTAGGAGTGAGCCTGCTCGCGATAGCGGTGTGTCAGCCAAAAAATTGCCAACTGATAGACCGCTATCGCGAGCAGGCTCACTCCTACAGGGGACCGGTGTTGGTCAGTCAGGTTCGAGTGGCGCTGCGTGCGCTGGCGGCGAACTGGTCAACGGGCAGGACGTGTTTGCGTTCCAGCACGCGGTAGACGATGCCGGTCAGAATCAAGCCAAACACCATCACTCCAGAGAGGAAATACAATCCCGAAGCCAAATTGCCGGTGTACTCCTTCAACGCCCCAATCACGAACGGCCCGATGTACCCGCCGAGATTCCCTACCGAGTTGATCAAGGCAATCCCCGCCGCCGCACTCGCACCAGCAAAGAACCGTCCCGGCAACGTCCAGAACACCGCCGTGCAGGAAAACAGCGCAAACGCCACCAGACACAGCGCCGCCAGTTGCGCCACCGGCAACGACAGCCACGCACTGAGGAACAACCCAATCGCGCCCAGCACATACAGCACCGCCAGATGCCCGTAACGATCATTCAACCGGTCGGAACTGCGCGGCACGATCAGCAAACCGATGATCCCGAAGATGTACGGCACCGACGACACGAAACCGGTGACCAGATCGCTTCCGCCAAACTGTTTGATCAGCGTCGGTAACCATAGACCGAGACCATAAATGCTCAACGTCACCGGCAGATAGAACAGCGCCAGCAGCAACACGCGTTTGTCTTTCAGCGCATGCAACGGGTTGCCGTGGCGAGTCTGGCCGTATTCCTGCAGGTCCTTTTTCAGCTCACCGGTCAGCCAGTCTTTCTCTGCCTGATCCATCCATTTCACTTGCTGCGGGCCGTCCGGCAACCAACGCAACACCGGCCAGGTCAGCAGGATCGCCGGCGTGCCGATGACGATAAACAGCCACTGCCAGCCATGCAGACCCAAAACGCCGTCCATGCCAAGCAAGCCGCCGGACACGGGGCCGGTGATCATCATTGCGATCGGCTGGGAAAGGATGAACAGGCCAAGGATCTTGCCGCGATGGCGTACCGGGAACCATTGGGTGATGTAGTAGAGAACGCCCGGGAAGAAGCCCGCCTCGGCCGCGCCGAGCAGAAAGCGCATCACGTAGAAACTGTGCGGGCCTTGGACGAAGGCCATGCCGATGGTGATCGCGCCCCAGGTGATCATGATTCGCGCAAACCAGCGCCGCGCGCCAAAGCGTTCGAGCATCAGGTTGCTGGGGATTTCGAGGAGGAAGTAACCAATGAAGAACAGCCCGGCGCCGAGGCCGTAAGCCGCATCGCCGATGCCGATGTCGGCGCCCATGTGCAGCTTGGCGAAGCCGACGGCGGAGCGATCCACATAGGCGATCAGGTACAGCAGGATCAGGAAGGGAATCAGTTTCAGCGTAATGCGCCGTATCAGCCGCAGTTCCTGGCTCATGAGATCGGTCTCCGATTGTTGTTTTTATAGAACCTCGGGGGACGCCTCTCACGGAAAACCGTCAGGGCCATCCCTCCGTCGAAAACGACTATATAGTAATACTAATTCACCAACAACACTTCCAAACCTAGGATTTTGCGCTTAGATTAAGCCGTAGCTGGAACACTATAGTCATACAATAAGAGAATCGATCATGTCTGATAAGAAACCCACCCTGCGCTCCGCCCAATGGTTTGGCACGGCCGACAAGAACGGCTTCATGTACCGCAGCTGGATGAAGAATCAGGGCATCGCCGACCACCAGTTCCACGGCAAGCCGATCATCGGCATCTGCAACACCTGGTCGGAACTGACCCCGTGCAACGCGCACTTCCGCCAGATCGCGGAGCACGTCAAACGCGGGGTGATCGAGGCCGGTGGTTTTCCAGTGGAATTCCCGGTGTTCTCCAACGGCGAATCGAACCTGCGCCCGACCGCAATGCTCACTCGCAACCTGGCGAGCATGGACGTTGAAGAGGCCATTCGCGGCAACCCGATCGACGGCGTAGTGCTGCTGACCGGTTGCGACAAAACCACTCCAGCGCTGCTGATGGGCGCGGCCAGTTGCGACGTGCCGGCGATTGTTGTCACCGGCGGACCGATGTTGAACGGCAAACACAAGGGCAAGGACATCGGTTCCGGCACGGTGGTCTGGCAGCTCAGCGAACAGGTCAAGGCTGGCACTATTACCATCGACGATTTCCTCGCGGCCGAGGGCGGCATGTCGCGTTCGGCAGGCACCTGCAACACCATGGGCACCGCGTCGACCATGGCCTGCATGGCTGAAGCACTCGGCACTTCGCTGCCGCACAACGCGGCGATTCCGGCGGTAGATGCGCGACGTTATGTGTTGGCGCACATGTCCGGCATGCGTGCGGTGGAGATGGTTCGCGAAGATCTGAAACTGTCGAAGATTCTGACCAAGGAAGCCTTCGAGAACGCTATCCGCGTGAACGCTGCCATCGGCGGCTCGACCAACGCGGTGATTCACTTGAAAGCCATCGCCGGGCGCATCGGCGTTGAACTGGATCTGGATGACTGGACCCGTATCGGACGCGGCATGCCGACCATTGTCGACCTGCAACCGTCGGGGCGTTTCCTGATGGAAGAGTTCTATTACGCTGGCGGCCTGCCAGCGGTGCTGCGGCGTCTTGGTGAAGCCAATCTGATTCCCAATCCGAATGCACTGACCGTCAACGGCAAGTCGATCGGCGAGAACACCAAGGACGCGCCGATCTATGGCGAAGACGAAGTGATCCGTACCCTCGACAACCCGATTCGCGCCGACGGCGGGATTTGTGTATTGCGCGGCAATCTGGCGCCGCTCGGTGCTGTGCTCAAACCGTCCGCCGCGACCCCGGAATTGATGCAGCATCGTGGCCGCGCGGTGGTGTTCGAGAACTTCGACATGTACAAGGCGCGGATCAATGATCCGGAACTGGACGTCGATAAAGATTCGATTCTGGTAATGAAAAACTGCGGGCCGAAGGGTTATCCGGGCATGGCCGA
Source organism: Pseudomonas sp. SDT291_1_S447 (assembly GCF_054070155.1). Taxonomy (NCBI): domain Bacteria; kingdom Pseudomonadati; phylum Pseudomonadota; class Gammaproteobacteria; order Pseudomonadales; family Pseudomonadaceae; genus Pseudomonas; species Pseudomonas sp. SDT291_1_S447. Next base: position 445 of record NZ_JBSVXS010000175.1, on the reverse strand, counting down.
GGTCGGCAACATGGGTTTACCGGCCAAGTTGCTGGCGCAGGGTGTGACCGATATGGTGCGCATTTCTGATGCACGGATGAGCGGCACGGCGTACGGCACGGTGGTTTTGCATGTGGCGCCGGAAGCCGCGGCTGGCGGGCCTTTGGCGACCGTGAAGGAAGGCGACTGGATCGAGTTGGACTGCGCCACCGGACGTTTGCACCTGGACATTCCGGATGCTGAGCTGGCGGCGCGCATGGCGGATCTGCAGCCGCCGCAGCAGTTGTTGGTGGGCGGCTATCGTCAGCTGTACATCGATCATGTGCTGCAGGCTGATCAGGGTTGTGACTTTGACTTCCTCGTCGGTTGCCGAGGTGCCGAAGTGCCGCGCCACTCCCACTAACACCGCCGTCCCCCTGTAGGAGTGAGCCTGCTCGCGATAGCGGTGTGTCAGTTAACAATTGTT
>NZ_JBSVXS010000174.1:0-8178 GCF_054070155.1 Pseudomonas sp. SDT291_1_S447 | reverse complement strand
AGTTGACAACTTTTTTACTGATACACCGCTATCGCGAGCAGGCTCACTCCTACAGTTTTGATCTGCGTCGGGCACTACTTAGTCGAACTCCTTTACCAGCCAGGCATCCTCGGCAATATCCAGTTCATCGCCACTGAATCGCTGCTCGGCAAACGGATCAGCGTGCAGGTGAAAACCGTTCTGCTCCCAGAACCCTGGTTGTTCCTGATCGACAAATTCAAGCCCGCGCAGCCACTTCGCGCTCTTCCAGAAATACCGCCCCGCCACCACCAGCCGTAGCGGCCAGCCATGTTGCGCGGTCAACGGCTGGCCGGCGTAGTGGGTGGCCAACAGACTGTCGGGGTGCAGCAGATCGTCGAGTCGCAAGTTGGTCTGGTAATCGGGGTCGGCGTGGGCCATGACGAAGGCCGACGTCGGTTGGATATCGAACGCCTGCAACAGATCCTGCAAATGCACCCCACTCCACTCAGTATCGAACTTCGACCAGCGCGTCACACAATGGATGTCACAACGCAGTTGCCGTTGCGGCAGTGCCAGCAGATCGGCGTAACGTAATTCGATTGGCTGGGCGTGCGTGCCGAACAGGCGCAGAGACCAGTTGGCGAGGTCGTATTCTGGTACTTCGCCTTCGTGCAGGATTGGAAAACGCTCCGTCAGCACTTGGCCCGGGGGCAGTCGATTACCGAGCGCCGGATCGGATTTCGGAGAACGGCTTTTGCGTAATCGCGAAGCTTTGTTATGCATAGTCACTCCATTTTCAAGGGTGCCCCCAATCTCCTGTAGGAGTGAGCCTGCTCGCGATAGCGGTGGATCAGCCGGCAACGATGTTGGATTCAAATCCGCTATCGCGAGCAGGCTCGCTCCTACAGGGGATCGTTGTCGGTAGGAGGATCTAGTTGGCCACAGGAATCCACGGCGCCCGCGCGACATTGGCGGTATCACCAAAGCCTGGGAGTTTCTGCGCCAGATCTCGAACATTCTTCACATCCAGATCCAGCAACTGCTGACGGGTAATCAGCGTCGGCGGTACCAGCACCTGATGCCCCGGATTTTCCCCGGCAATCAACATCGCCAGACTGCGCACGCTGATCGCCCCGGCCACTTGCGGATTGACCGCTGCCGTCGCCGCCCAGGCGCTGTCCGGCTCTTTCATGATCTGAATATCGGCGGTGGAAATATCGGCGCTGTAGATCTTCACCTTGCTCGTCAGCCCTGCCTCGTCGACGGCAATTTTCGCGCCTTTGGCAAACTCATCGAACGGCGCAAAGATCACGCTGATGCCTGGATTGGCTCGAAGCACGGCGCTGGCCTGATCCGCCACCGAGTTGGCGATCGGCGGATTCAACGTGCCAAAACGTGCCTTCTCGACGATCCCCGGATTGGCTTTCTTGACCTGACTCCAGATCTCGTCGCGGCGCTCCATCGGCGTAAAACCACTGATATACACGTAGCCGGCATCGAACTTGGTGCCGTTGTCCTTAACGGCTTGATCCAGCGCCAGACGAGCCAGCGCGTGGTGATCCTGCTCGACCTGGGTCACTTGTGGCGTGTTCAGATCCACATCGAAAGCGACGACTTTGATGCCTTTGGCGATAGCGCGATCAATCGGTGCTTTAAGGGTTTCGGCCAAGCCGAGTTGGACGATGATGCCGTCGACGCCCAGATCGACCGCCTGATCGATCATCTCGCCCTGACTCGCCGCCTGCTGTCGGGCATCGAATACGCGCAGGTTGGCACCGAGCGCTTCGGTCTGTTTTTCCACGCCACGCAAATACGCCTCGGGAAAGTCCCCAGAGAACAAATACCCCACCAGCGCGATCTGCACCTGACCTTTATCGAACGGTGCGGGCGCGCCGGGCAAGGCTTTGGCCTGAGCGCTCAGAGCCACTGCCGAAAGCAACGCACCGGCGAGGCAATGACGGGCGAATTGTGTGATTGAACCGTGCATACAACTTCCTTGCATAAAGCGGCTCAACGCGCCCGATGCGCGAGGCCGAACGTGAACATCAGGGCCAGCACCAATACCAGTCCCTTGACGAAATCCTGTGCGTAATATGGCGCGTTGAGCATGGTCAGGCCGTTGAGTAGCGCCGCCACCAGCAGCGCACCGACCAGGGTGCCAAAGGCGTTGGGCTTCTTCGCGCCGAGTACGGCAAAACCGATCAACGCCGCGCCGAGGGCATCCAGCACCAGGCCGTTACCGGAACTGACGTCACCACGGCCCAAGCGCGCCGCGAGCAACAATCCGCCGAGCGATGCGAGCAACGCCGAGAGCACGTAAGCCAATAATTTGAAGCGCTGCACCGGTGCCCCGGCCAGTAGTGCGGCCTGCTCGTTGCCGCCGATGGCATAGAACAAACGACCAATGCGCGTGCGTTCGAGAAACAGCCACACCGCCACCGCTACCACCGCCGTGATCAATACCGGAATCGGCACCACCTCCCACAACCGCCCACGCCCCAGTGCAAGAAAAGCGGCACTGAACGTACCTTCGGTTTCCTCACCGCTGGGCAAGGTCATGCCCACCGCAATCGAGCGTCCACCGGTGGGAATCAGCTGCACGCCGATCACCAGAAACATGCTGCCCAGCGTCGCGAGAATGTCCGGCACCCGCAACTTGACGATCAGCCAACCGTTGAGCAGGCCGACCAGCGCCCCGCCCGCCAGACTGATCAACACCGCCGGCACCGCCCCCCAGCCGAGCACGACCATCACGTAGCTGGCGATCATCAGGCTCATCGCCGCCACCGCGCCAATCGACAGATCGAGGCCGCCGACCGCCATGGTCAGCGTCACGCCCAGCGCCAGCAGCGCGACAATCGACACCGATTGCAGGATGCTGAACAGGTTGCCGACGCGCAGAAATGCCGGCTCGGCCACACTGAAAAACACCACGATCAGCGCCAGCAGCCACAGCAGGCCGTAGCGAATCAATACGTGTAGCAGACGTTCGGCGCGTGCCGGCTCGGTCGATAACAGTGAACTTGAATCAGGCACTCGCTCTGCTCCTTGGCGTGGCTTGAGGGGAATGTTCGGTGACGTCGCTGCCGGCCAATGCAGCGACCAGATCAGCACGATTGAGGCCGGCGCGCGGGTACTCGGCGACCACCGCGTGATCGCGCACCAGCAGGATGCGATCGGCAATTTCCAGGGCTTCATCGACATCGGCGCAAATCACCAGCGTCGCCCGGCCCTTGGCGCTGTCGCGCAGCAGTTGGCCGATGTCGCGGCGGGCACGCACGTCGACGCCTTGAAAGGGTTCATCGAGGATCAACACCCGCCCTTCGCCGAGCAGCCAGCGGCCGAGCACGACTTTCTGTTGATTTCCGCCCGACAGCGCGGACATTGGCACATCGATACCGGCAGACTTGATCCCCAGCGCCGCCACCTGTGCCTCGACCGCTGCCGCTTCGGCGCGGTTGCGGATGAAACCGCCGCGGGTAAAGCGTTCAAGAAACGGCAAAGTCAGGGTGCGACGCAAAGAAAAATCAGGTATCAGCGACTGACTGGCGCGATCTTCGGCCGCGAAGAAAACCCCGCTTTGAATCGCCTGACGTGGCGAGTCCGCACGCCAGTCAGCGCCATCCAGTTGCACCCTGCCCGAGGCCGCTTTACGCAGGCCGAACAGCACCTCGGCGATTTCGCTTTTACCGGCACCCAACAGCCCGGTCAGCACCACCACTTCATTTTCGTGCAGGCTCAGATCGAACGCGGCGGAGCGCGGCAGAATTTGCATGGCGTTGAGTTTCAACAGTTCGCGCCCGGCCACGCACGGCTGATAAACATGCTCGGCCAGCGCCTGCCCGAGCATGGCGCTCACCGCTTCCGGCAATTGCCGAGCGGTGAACTCGCCCGCGAACTGCCCATCCCGCAACACAATGGCGCGATCTGCCACGCGTTGCAGGTCGGAGAGTCGATGGGAGATGTACAGAATCGCCACGCCGCGAGTGCGCAAGGTGTCGATCAATCCAAACAGCCGCTGCGCCTCGGCATCGGAAAGCGCCGCCGTCGGCTCATCCAGAATCAGCAGGCGCGGCTGCAAAGCCAAGGCCCGAGCGAGCACCACCAATTGCCGTTCGGCCTGACCGAGATGTTCGATTGGCTGCTCCAGTGGCAAGGTCAAACCCAACCCGGCAGCAATGCTCGCGGCGCGCTCCAGCAGGCGTTTACGATTGAGCCAGAAGTCCGCGTCCGGCTTGCACAGTTCATCGAGCAGGAGGTTTTCCGCGACGCTCAAACCCGGTGCGATGCCCTCGTTGATCTGCTGGTGCACCGCGACAATACCGAAGCGTCGCGCCGACAGCGGCGAACTGAAATGGCGTGGCGCGCCCTCCAGCCAGATCTCGCCAGCGTCGGCAGTCTGGCTGCCCGCGAGGATCTTCACCAGAGTCGACTTGCCCGCACCATTGGCGCCGAGCAGCGCCACCACTTCGGCGGGATAGATGTCCAGGCTGACCGCGTCCAGCGCCCGGCTCGCGCCAAATATTTTGCTCAACTCCCGCACACGAATCAGTGGCTCGCGAACTATAGCGACCGGCACACTCATACAAATCCTTAGCGGCGATGCGCCAGCGAACGAACCAACCGATCGCCCAGGCTTTGCACGCCTTGGACGAGGATCACCAACACCACCACCGTGGCAACCATCACTTCATTGTTGAAACGCTGATAACCGTAACGAATCGCCAGATCACCCAGCCCACCGCCACCGATCACCCCGGCCATCGAGGAAAAACCGATCAGCATCACCAGCGTCAAGGTGATCCCGGCCAGCAACGCCGGCAACGCTTCAGGCAACAGCACTTTGAAAATCACATGACCGATGTCGCCGCCCATGGCGAGGATCGCTTCGATGCGGCCCTTGTCGACTTCGTCCAGGGCGTTTTCGACGATGCGCGCGAAGAACGGAAAGGCGCCGATGGTGATCGGTACCACGGCAGCGGTGCTGCCCAGCGTCGTGCCGACCACCAGCCGCGTCAGCGGGATCAGGGCGATCAGCATCACTACGAAGGGCAGTGAGCGACCGAGGTTGACCACGCCACCCAGCACGGCATTCAAGCGTGGCATCGGCAGCAGCCCTTCGCGGCGACTGATAAACAGCAACACGCCCAGCGGTAAACCGATCAGCAGCGTGAACAGCCCTGCGAGCAGAACCATGTACAAGGTTTCACCGGTGGCGTTGAACACCAGTTGCAGGATTTCATCCCAATTGACCGTGCGGTTCATGAGTGCGCTGCCCTTACGCCGTATTGCTTGAGAAAACTCAGGCCCGGCGCAGCGTGGCCCAGCGGCAAGCCGCAGGTCGGTCGCAGCGAAGCGCCCAGTTGCGATTGCGCATCGGCCAGCAGCCGTGCCACCGGCCCGGCTTCGACCAGACGTCCGTTGGCCATGAATGCGGCGTGGTCGCAGATCGACTTGACCACCTCCAGTTCGTGGGTGATCAACACGATGGTCACGCCCAGTTGCCGGTTGATGTCGCGCAGCAATTGCAGGATCGATTCGGTGGTTTCCGGGTCGAGTGCGCTGGTGGCCTCGTCCGAGAGCAGGTACGCCGGCTCAGCAGCGAGGGCGCGGGCAATGCCGACACGCTGTTTCTGGCCGCCGGACAAATGCGAAGGAAAGGCTTGCGCCTTGTCGCTCAAGCCGACCAGTTCCAGTAACTCGCGCACCCGCACATGGCGCCACGGCTTGCCAACCTTGGCGATTTCCAGCGGCACCGCGATGTTGTCGAACACCGTGCGCGAATGCAGCAGGTTGAAGCCTTGAAAGATCATGCCGATGCGCTGGCGCTGCTGGCGCAGTTCGCTGACGGACAGCGTCGTCAGGTCGACGCCATCCAGCAGAATGCGCCCACTGTCCGGTCGTTCGAGCAGATTGAGGCAGCGCAGCAACGTCGACTTGCCCGCGCCACTGCGCCCGAGAATCCCGTAGACCGCGCCGTCGGGAATGCTCAGCGAGACCTGATCGAGTGCCGGTTGCGCGGCCGACGGGTAAGTCTTGCTCAACTGCTCGACGGCGATCATGGCTTGCCGCCCGCCACCGGAATCACCGAGCCAGCGAAGTTGTCGGTGATGTATTTGGCGACCTCGGGCGACGTCAGGTCCTTGGCCAGTTGCGCGATACGCGGGTCGTGTTCGAGCTTGGGCGTGGTCACCAGAATGTTGGCGTAAGGATTGTGCTCGGCTTTCTCCAGACCCAAAGCGTCCTTGGCGGGCACCAGGCCCGCGTCGAGCGCGTAGTTGCCGTTGATTACCGCCAGATCGACGTCGTCGAGCGAGCGCGGAATCTGCGGCGATTCAATCTCGAGAATCTTCAGCTGTTTCGGGTTCTCGGCGATGTCCTTGGGCGTTGCCTGATCGGCGGCCGGATCGTTGAAGCCGGGTTTGAGTTTGATCAGGCCATTGTCCTGCAACAGGTACAGCGCGCGGCTCAGGTTGGTGACGTTGTTGGGCACGGCGACCGTGCCTTTATCCGGCACGTCAGCGAAGCTCTTGTGCCGGTGCGAATAGATGCCCAAGGGTTCGATATGCACCGTGGCGGCCACCGCGAGCTTCTCGCCGAGGGCCTTTTCCTGGGATTTCAGGTACGGCAGGTGCTGGAAGTAATTGGCGTCGACGTCACCGTGCACCAACAGCTCGTTGGAGTTCACACCATTGGGGATCTCGATGACTTTGAGATTGAGTTGCGGATCGATTTTCTGGATGTACGCCAGAATCTGCGCGTGGGGCACCGGGTCAGCGGCGACGCGCAACGGCTCCAGCGCCTGCGCACCGAACGACGTCACCAGCGCGCCGAGCACGGCCAGGGTCAAACCTGCTTTCTTGATCATGTGCGGAGTCCTTGAGCGAGTGATGAGTCAGGCGGATTTACGAACGGGCGGTGGCGGCAGTAGCGCATCGGCGTAGAAGCGTTGCGCGACATCGGGATGCGAGCGCAAACGACCTTTGAGGTAGTTCCAGCCGACATCGCGAAACAGTGGGTTGAGCGGATCACTGGCCGGCCCGCGCGCCTCGCGCAACAGTGCGGTGGGCAGCGGATACAGCGGCACCACCGCATCGAGTTGCGCGCCAAGGAAGAAGGCGATGGACAGGCGTTCGCTACCCGCCGGAGGCGAAACCACGCGATGCACCGTGGCCCGCAGATAACCGTTGCTGGCCAGTTCGAGCAGTTCGCCGATGTTCACCACCAGGGTGTTCTCGCGCGGCAACGCATCGATCCAGCGGCCCTCTTCGATTTCGACCTGCAGACCGGCCTGTTGGTCTTGCAGGAGGAAGCTGAGGAACCCGGAATCCTTGTGCGCACCGACGCCCTGGTGGCTCGACTCGCTGGACTGGCCGGGATAGCGCATCAACTTGATGTGTTCGTTGGGTTTGTCGCCGTAGAGCTGATCAAACGCATCGGCCCGTAGCGACAGTGCCTGAGCAAACGCACGCAGCAGGCGCAACGACATCCGCGTCATCGCCTCCTGCCATTCGAGCAGCAAAGGTTTCAGTTCCGGCAGTGCCGCCGGCCATTGGTTGGGGCCTTGCAGCCGCGCCCAGAACGGGCTGTTCGCCGTCAATGGTAACGCCTCGCGCTCGGCGCCCAGATCGAACTGCTCACGCAGATCGGGCTGGCCACGGGTGATCTCCGAAGCGGCACGGTTGTAACCGCGAAAGTGCGGCGAATTGATCATGCCGACGGCGGTTTTTTCGCTGTCGGGCAAGGCGAAGAATTGCCGGGCGTGGGCCTGTACCTGCTTGAGCAACGCGTTGTCGATGCCATGCCCGGTCAGGTAGAAGAACCCGACGTCGCGGGCGGCGTGGCGCAGGTTTTCTAGAAATTCGTAGCGCTGTTGCGCTGTGCCTTCGAACAGCGACAGGTCTAGGGTCGGTAATGTGGAGATATCGAGGGTATGCGGCATGATTCACTCCCGTGTGAATCAAACCTGAAAAACCTGTGATCGATTCAGCGTGTGCCGTCATGGCAATCGGGGTCTATCGGTTTGATGCGTTTTGATTCGTCGTTGCGACAAAACTAAACGATCTTAAAAATGCAGAGCCAATATCTTTTTCGCATTACCTTAGGCCTGATTTCCCCTCACCCCAGCCCTCTCCCGAGGGAGAGGGAGCCGACCGAGTTGACTTGCGTTATGCGCCGACCTGAAAAACCGGGTTGGATTCGGTACAAAGCGTTCAG
>NZ_JBSVXS010000173.1:0-8234 GCF_054070155.1 Pseudomonas sp. SDT291_1_S447 | reverse complement strand
ACTGCCCAACCGCTATCGCGAGCAGGCTCACTCCTAAATTGGTTTTTGGGGTGTCAGTGAGATCAGCGCAGGGTCTTCAGGATCGTTTGCAGCTGAGTCTGGCCAGCTTCACTCAGCGGGAATACCGGTAAGCGTGGATCGCCCACCTCCAGCCCGGTCTGTCGCAACCCGGACTTGATCGTCGCCGGCAAGCCACCCTTCAAGATGAAATCCAGCAGCGGCAACTGGCGATAGAACAGATCCCGCGCCCGATCCAGATCGCCGGCCATGGCCGCGTCATAAAGATCCAGGTTCAACTGCGGAATAAGGTTCGGCGCCGCCGTGCACCAGCCTTTCGCCCCGGCGGCGAACGCTTCCAGCGCCAGCGGATTGCAGCCGTTGTAGAACGGCACCTGGCCTTCGCCGAGCAATTGCAGCTTGTGCATGCGCTGAATATCGCCGGTGCTCTCCTTGACCATGGTCACGTTTTCCACGCCATTGACGATGCGTAGAATCAAATCCACCGACATGTCGGTGCCGCTGGTGGCCGGGTTGTTGTAGAGCATGATTGGCACGCCGATACTCTCGCCGATGGCACGGTAGTGCGCGAGGATTTCCGCCTCGGTGAGTTTCCAGTACGAAGCCGGCAGCACCATTACCACATCGGCGCCATGGGCTTCAGCGAAACGCGCGCGGCGTACGGCTTTGGCGGTGGTCAGGTCGGACACGCTGACGATCGTCGGCACGCGTTTGGCAACGTGCTTGATGCTGAACTCGGCAACCTGATCCCACTCCGCATCGCTCAGGTAAGCGCCTTCGCCGGTGCTGCCCAATGGCGCAATGGCGTGGACACCGCTGTCGATCAGGCGATCGATCGATTGACCCAGGGCGGGCAGATCCAGACCTTCGCCGTTGGCGCCGAACGGGGTGATGGTGTAGCCGATGATGCCGTGAATAGTGGACATGGGAATCTCTCCGTAACAGGTTTCAGTTCAGGCAATCGGCGTGTTGGCGCAGGTTCTGCCGGGCGTAGTAGTTGAAGGCAGCAGCGTGGCGTTTCGGCTTGGCGATCCAGTCATGCGCCTCACGGCCCAGTTCAGGGATGATCGGTTTGATCGTGCCCGCCGCCATCGCCAGCAGTTGCAGCTTGGCCGCGCGTTCGATCAATTGGGCGATCACACAGGCCTCTTCAATCGTCGTACCGGTCGACAACTGACCGTGGTGCGAAAGCAGGATCGCGCGTTTGTCGCCCAGCGCACCGGCAATCAGCTCACCTTCTTCATTGCCCACCGGCACGCCCGGCCAACCTTCGAGAAACGCGCAGTCTTCGTACAGCGGGCACAAATCCATGTGGGAAATCTGCAGCGGCACCTCCAGCATCGACAGCGCTGCCACGTGCGTCGGGTGGGTGTGAATGATGCAATTCACATCCGGGCGAGCGCGGTACACCCAGCTGTGAAAACGGTTGGCCGGGTTGGCCATGCCGTGACCTTCGAGGACTTCCAGGTCCTCGTTGACCAGCAGCAGATTGCTCGCGGTGATTTCGTCGAAACCCAGGCCCAATTGCTGAGTGTAATAGGTGCCGGGCTGCGGGCCACGGGCAGTGATTTGTCCGGCCAGGCCTGAGTCGTGACCGTTCTCGAACAGAATCCGGCAGGTCAGGGCCAGCTTTTGCCGGTCTGTCCACGTATTATCCGCCAGGCTTTTTTGCATCTGGGTCAGCGCTTGCTTGACCAGTTGGTCTTTGGGTAGTGCTAATGTCTTGGCCATGTCTGTGTCCTTTGGGTGATTGCAAATGACACTAAAGAGGCTATATGACACAAAGTGTCATTGGCAAGCACAAATCGTCGCTTCCTTGCTGGAATAACCGCCGCGCATGTCTATCCGTTTGAAATTATTGAGAAAAAAACTTGGCGTAACCCTTGAGGCACTGGCCGAAAAATCCGGCATGACCAAGAGTTATCTGTCCAAAGTCGAGCGCGGGCTGAATACCCCGTCGATTGCTGCCGCGTTGAAACTGGCGAAGGCGCTGAACGTGAAAGTCGAGGAATTGTTCTCCGAAGACAACGTCAGCCTCGACAGCTACAGCCTGGTGCGCAGCCACGAGCGCCAGTCACTGGCGGCGAATGACCAGAGCCCTGGCTACGCAGTGCTCGCGCATCAGGTCAGCGAGCGCAACCTGCTGCCGTTCATCATCTATCCGCCGAAAGAGTTCAGCGACAAGACCTTCAAGGAGCACTTGGGCGAGGAGTTTCTGTTCGTTCACGAAGGGCAGGTCGAAGTGGATTTCATGAACGAGAAGGTGCTGCTGGAGCGCGGCGATGCGTTGCACTTCAATGCGCAGAAACCGCACCGGATCAGATCGGTGGGGGATGTGCAGGCGCAGTTGCTGGTGGTGGTGCACAGCGCCGAAGAATGAGTTGTCTGCTAAAAGCTTCGCGAGCAAGCTCGCTCCCACAGTAGTCCGCGTTCCAATGTGGGAGCGAGCTTGCTCGCGAAGGCGTCGGTGCGGTCTACATCAAACCTCGACGGGCACCGATAACTTCGGATTGCCGAGCGCATGGCTCTTCGCATCAAAAAACCGCAACTCAACGCCCGTGCCTTCGAACACCTGCGCGTAATGCCGCTTCTGATGCTGAACAAACGCCGCACTGCGCGGATAAATCGAGATCGCCACCACCTGCGGTTTCGCCAAACGCAGCGCCCGCACGATATGCGCATCCTGCTCGCCCAACGCATGACCAAAAATGCATAAACTGCCGCCATGCCCGAGCAATTGCTCATAACAGAACGACAGATAGTCCGAACTGCGAATGGTCTTGAGCTTGTCCGCACTCGGCCCTTCGGTGACGAACAGCGGTACGTCATCCAGCGTCTTGATCGTATTGTTGATCGCGAAGCTGCCGAGCAGCGTGCCTTCGGTTGAGGTCAATTTGCGCGCGGTGCCGTCCTGATTGCGCACCAGATGCAGACCGCCGTGCAGGTACAACAAGCGCGGTTTGTCGGTGGTGCTTTCGCTCAGGTCGAAACTGGCATTCGGACCATTGAACAGATCGTCGATGGCGTCGCTTTGATGCTGCAGCGCCCAGTAGTTGAGCAAGTCGTAATTGGTGGTGAACACCGTGCGATAGCGCGCCAGTTCTTCATTCAGCGTCGCCAGCGTCGAAGGCTTCACCAGTCGCCACGGAATGTGCACGGCGTGCACGGTGTTGATCAACGCTTCCTTGATCGCGTAGTAGCGATTGCGCGGTGCCGCCGAGCTGACGGCCAGGGCCTTGTTGACCCGGCTGGTGGTTTTCAAGGCACCAAGCACCTGCTCGAAACTGCGCGTCTGCATCGCGTCAAACACCGCCAGCTCAGACGGGCTCAGCGGTTTCTCCTCGACGGTTCGGGCGTTTTCGAACAGCGAGTCATAGCCGAAGTCATCCCACACCGCACGACTGGCGCCATTGCCCACCAGCAAACCGTTGAAGTCGGTCGCGGCGCGCAGGGTGTTCCAGTCTTCGAGGCTGGCGTCGACATCGAGAAAATCGGTCATTGCGTAGGCGGTCTCAAAACATAAGGGCTGATGGACGGCGACTTTATCACGAGCGGGCATTGAGCCAGATCAACATCGCTCGTGACCGATCGGTCGATGCTGTGTCTATCCGCCGAACCGGAGCAGTCGATTCGGCCCCTGTCAGGAGATGCGCGCATGACCAGCACCTTTTTCATTCCGGCGGTAAACATCATGGGCAACGGCTGCCTCGACGAAGCCATGGTCGCCATTCGCAACTACGGTTTTCGCAAAGCGTTGATCGTCACTGACGCGGGCCTGGCCAAGGCTGGCGTGGCGACGATGGTTGCCGAGAAACTGGCGATGCAGGACATCGATTCGGTGATTTTTGACGGCGCCAAACCCAACCCGAGCATTGCCAATGTCGAGTCGGGGCTGGGATTGCTCAAAGAGAGTCGCTGCGACTTCGTTGTGTCGCTGGGCGGCGGTTCGCCGCACGACTGCGCCAAAGGCATCGCCCTGTGTGCGACCAATGGCGGACAGATCCGTGATTACGAAGGCATCGATCAATCGAGCAAACCGCAACTGCCACTGATCGCGATCAACACCACTGCCGGCACCGCCAGCGAGATGACCCGGTTCTGCATCATCACCGACGAATCGCGCCACGTGAAAATGGCCATCGTCGACCGCAACGTCACGCCGCTGCTGTCGGTCAACGACCCGGAGTTGATGGTCGCCATGCCCAAAGGTCTGACGGCCGCCACCGGTATGGACGCGCTGACCCACGCCATCGAAGCCTATGTCTCGACCGCTGCCAACCCGATCACCGATGCCTGCGCGTTGAAGGCGATGACCCTGATCAGCAACAACCTGCGCCTGGCCGTACGTGACGGCAGCGACCTCGCCGCGCGGGAAAACATGGCGTACGCGCAGTTCCTCGCCGGCATGGCGTTCAACAATGCGTCGCTAGGTTACGTGCATGCGATGGCGCATCAGTTGGGCGGGTTCTACGACTTGCCCCATGGCGTGTGCAACGCCGTGCTGCTGCCCCACGTGCAGACGTTCAATGCGCTGGTCTGTGCCGAGCGGCTGACCGATGTGGCCCACGCGATGGGCGCCGACATTCGTGGTTGCAGTCCGGAAGAAGGCGCGCAAGCGGCCATCAGCGCCATCCGTTGCCTGGCCAAAGACGTTGAGATTCCCGGTGGCTTACGTGAACTCGGCGCCAAGCTCAGCGACATCCCGTTACTCGCCAGCAATGCCCTGAAGGACGCCTGCGGTCTGACCAATCCTCGGGCGGCGGATCAACGCCAGATCGAGGAGATCTTCCGCAACGCGTTCTGAGACGGGTACAGCGATGGCGAACGGCGTTATGCTCAAGGCCCGTTCGCGCCACCCTCGCCGAGTCTCGCATGCTGCAAAAAAGCCTGATCCGCCGCCTCGACCTGATCACCCTGCAACTGTTTGTTGCCGTGCACGAAGAGGGCACGCTGACCCGCGCCGCCTCGCGCGAAGCCATCGCGGTGTCGGCGGCGAGCAAACGGCTGATGGAGCTGGAAGAGGCGCTCGGGATCAGTTTGTTCGTGCGCCAGGCCAAGGGCATGACGCTGACCCCGGCCGGGGAAACCTTGTTGCACCATGCCCGGCAGATGCTGTTCAACGTCGAGAAAATGGGCCTGGAACTCGGTGAACACAGCCACGGTGTGCGGGGTTATGTGCGCATGCTGGCGAATCTGTCGGCGATCATTCAGTTTCTTCCCGAAGACTTGCGCGATTTTTCCGCGCAGCATCCGCAGGTCAAGACCGACCTGGAAGAACGGCCCAGCGCCGGGGTGATTCAAGGCGTGCTCGATGGCGTCGCGGATCTCGGTATCTGCTCCAACGACAGCGACATCAAAGGCCTGCACAGCGTGTTGTACCGTCAGGACAAACTGGTTGTCGTGATGTTGCCCGAACATCCTTTGGCCGCGCGTGAATTCGTTGCCTTCAGCGAAACCCTCGACAGCGACTACGTCGGTTTGCACGCCGCCAGTTCGATCAACATGCGCACCCACGCGGCGGCTCGTCAGGCCGGTAAAGTCCTGCGTATTCGCATTCATGTGCCGGGGTTCGATGCGGTGTGCCGGATGGTTCAGGCCAACATGGGCATCGGCATTTTGCCGCAGCGCGCGTATGAACTGTTTGGTCAGGCACTGGGGTTGCACGCGGTGCCGTTGACGGATGACTGGTCGGATCGCGCGTTGATTGTGGTGGTGCGCGATGAGGCGCGGTTGTCGCCGGTGAGTCGGTTGTTGTTTGAGCATTTGCGGGGGCAGGGCGCTTAGATCTCCAGTGAATGTCCCGGCCTCTTCGCGAGCAAGCTCGCTCCCACAGGGATCCGTGGCGGCTGCAGATTCTGTGTTCAACACATATCCACTGTGGGAGCGAGCTTGCTCGCGAAGGCGGCCGTGAATCCACCACAGCCCCTCGAGCGTTCGCATTTGGCGAACGCCCATTGCCGAGAGACGGCTGGATTGCCCGATCATCGTTCCTCTAGCCTTGGTGCATATTCCAAGAACAAGAGGTACCCCGCGATGACTGCCCCTTTGAGTGCGATCAAAGTGATCGAGATCGGCACCCTGATCGCCGCGCCGTTTGCCGCGCGTATGCTCGCCGAGTTCGGCGCCGAGGTGATCAAGATTGAAGCCATGGGTCAGGGCGACCCGCTGCGCAAATGGCGCAAGCTGCACGAAGGCACGTCGCTGTGGTGGTACCTGCAATCACGCAACAAGAAATCGCTGGCGCTCAATCTGAAATCTGCCGAAGGCATCGAACTGGTCAAGCAACTGGCCAGCGACGCTGACGTGATCATCGAAAACCTGCGCCCCGGTGCGCTGGAAAAACTTGGTCTGGGTTGGGACGTGCTCCACGCGCTCAACCCCAATCTCACCCTCGTACGCATCTCCGGTTACGGCCAGACCGGCCCGTACCGCGACCGTCCCGGTTTCGGCGCGATTGGCGAAGCGATGGGCGGCATTCGCTACACCACTGGCACCCCCGGTTCGCCACCGGCGCGGGTCGGCGTCAGCCTCGGTGATTCGCTGGCCTCGCTGCACGCGGTGATCGGCGCGCTGATGTCGTTGTTGCGGGTCAAGACCGGGCAGGGCGGCGGACAGATCGTCGACGTGTCGCTGGCCGAAAGCGTGTTCAACGTCATGGAAAGTCTGGTGCCGGAATACGACATGCAGGGCCATGTCCGCGAACGCAGCGGCGGCGCCTTGCCGGGCATTGCACCGTCGAACACTTACCTCACGGCGGATGGTGCTTACGTGGTGATCGCCGGCAACAGCGACCCGATTTACAAGCGGCTGATGCACACCATCGGGCGCGATGATCTGGCTGACGCAGAGGAATTCGCCCACAACGACGGTCGCGCCGCCAAGAGCGGTTTGCTCGACGCCGCGATCACCCACTGGACCAGCAGCCTGCCGATCCACGATGTGCTCGCGGCGCTGGAAGCGGCTGAAGTGCCGGCCGGGCGCATTTATTCGGTGGCCGACATTGTGGCCGATCCGCACTATCAGGCGCGGGACATGTTGCTCAACGCGCAACTGCCCGGCGGCGCAACCGTGAAGATGCCCGGCATCGTTCCGAAACTCTCGGAGACCCCCGGCGGCGTGAACTGGTCGGGGCCGACACTCGGCCAGCACACCGACGGCATTCTCACCGGCCTCGGCCTGACTGAACTCGACATTGAACGCCTGAAAAGCCAAGGGGTGGTGCAATGATCACGGACTATTCGCAAACCTTGATCGTCCAGGAAGTCTCGCCGCGCGACGGTTTGCAGATCGAGCCGACCTGGGTGGAAACCGCTGACAAGATCGCCCTGATCAATCAGCTGTCACTGGCCGGTTTCAGCCGTATCGAGGCCGGCTCGTTCGTGTCGCCGAAAGCGATTCCGGCGCTGCGTGATGGCGAGCAGGTTTTCACTGGCATTGAGCGACAACCTGGGGTGATTTACGTCGCGCTGATTCCCAACCTCAAAGGTGCGCAGCGTGCACTGGAGGCGGGCGCCGATGAACTGAATCTGGTGATGTCCGCCAGCCAGACGCACAACATGGCCAATATGCGCATGCGCTGTGAAGACTCGTTGGCGGCGTTCGGTGACATCGTTTCGTTCGCCAGCGGTTCCGGCGTGCGCCTCAATGGTAGCGTTGCTACCACCTTCGGTTGCCCGTTCGAAGGTCAGATTGACGAGGATCGCGTGCTGCAAATCGTCGACGCTTATCAGGAACTCGGCATCGCGGGTATTACCCTCGCCGACACCACTGGCATGGCCAATCCGCGACAGGTGGATCGCTTGGTGCGGCGGGTGTTGCAGCGGGTTTCGCCGGCCGATCTGACTTTGCATTTCCACAACACTCGGGGTCTGGGGCTGTGCAATGTGCTGGCGGCTTACGAGGCGGGCGCTCGGCGTTTCGACGCGGCGCTCGGTGGTCTCGGTGGCTGCCCGTTTGCGCCGGGTGCGTCGGGCAATATCTGCACCGAAGACCTGGTGAACCTGTGCGATGAAATCGGCATTCACACCGGCATCGACTTGCCGCTGCTGCTGAAACTCTCGCGCGGCTTGCCGGATCTGCTGGGCCACGAAGTCCCCGGCCAACTGGCCAAGGCCGGACGCAACTGCGACCTGCACCCGATTCCCATCTGAATATACAAATCCCCCTGTGGGAGCGAGCTTGCTCGCGAAGGCGGTATGTCATTCACATTTGATTTC
>NZ_JBSVXS010000172.1:0-8316 GCF_054070155.1 Pseudomonas sp. SDT291_1_S447 | reverse complement strand
CACACGGGTTTTGTGAACCGTGCAAAACCACTGTGGGAGCGAGCTTGCTCGCGAAAGCGGTCTGACATCCACCACAGCAATATCTGGATCACCCATGCCCAACATCCTCCTGGTCGAAGACGACACCGCCCTCGCCGAACTGATTTCCAGCTACCTGGAACGCAACGGTTATTCCGTCAGCGTGATCGGCCGTGGCGACCATGTGCGCGAGCGGGCGCGAGTCAATCCGCCGGATCTGGTGATTCTCGACTTGATGCTGCCAGGGCTTGATGGTCTGCAAGTCTGTCGTTTACTGCGCGCCGATTCGGCAACATTGCCAATCCTGATGCTCACCGCGCGCGACGATAGCCACGATCAAGTGCTGGGTCTGGAAATGGGCGCCGACGATTACGTCACCAAACCTTGCGAGCCTCGGGTCTTGCTGGCGCGTGTGCGCACCTTGTTGCGCCGCAGCAGCCTCGGTGAACCGTTGACCGTCAACGACCGCATCGTCATGGGTAATCTGTGCATCGACCTGTCCGAACGCACCGTGACGTGGCGCGATCAACCGGTTGAGTTGTCCAGTGGCGAATACAACTTGCTCGTGGTGCTGGCGCGACACGCCGGTGAAGTATTGAGCCGCGACCAGATTCTGCAACGCCTGCGCGGTATCGAGTTCAACGGCACCGACCGCTCGGTGGACGTGGCCATTTCCAAGCTGCGTCGCAAGTTCGATGACCACGCTGGCGAGGCACGCAAGATCAAAACCGTGTGGGGCAAGGGCTATCTGTTCAGCCGTTCCGAGTGGGAATGCTGAGCTGATGTTTCGCATCCTGTTTCGCCTGTATCTGGTGACGATCGTTTCCTACAGTGCGGCGATCTATCTGGTGCCGGATCTGGTGGTCATGGCGTTCCGCGAGCGCTTCGTCACTTACAACCTGGACTATTCGCGCGGACTGCAATCGCTGATCACCCGGCAGTTTCACGCGGTGCCGCAAGCGCAGTGGCCGGCGCTGGCGGCGTCGATGGACAAGGATTTCCAGCCGCTGCACATCGTTCTTGCACGGATCGACGATGCCCAGTTCACCGCGATCGAGCAGGAGCGCCTACGGCGGGGTGAAAACGTCGTGCGCATTGGCGATTGGGGCTGGCGCACGCTGGCGGTGACGCCGCTGGACGACATCTCGGCCGTGCAAATGGTCGTGCCGCCGGACCCGATGGACGTCAATCTGTTGTACTGGAGCATCAACGTATTGGTCGGCGCCACGCTGCTCGCTTGCCTGCTGATGTGGCTGCGCCCGCACTGGCGTGATCTGGAACGGCTCAAAGGTACCGCCGAACGCTTCGGCAAGGGCCATTTGAGCGAACGCACGGAAATTGCCCCGAGTTCCAATATCGGCAGCCTTGCCAACGTCTTCGACACCATGGCCGGCGATATCGAAAATCTGCTCAATCAGCAACGTGACTTGCTCAATGCGGTCTCCCACGAACTGCGCACACCGTTGACGCGGCTGGATTTCGGTCTGGCGCTGGCGCTTTCGGACGATTTGCCGGCTGCCAGTCGCGAGCGCTTGCTGGGACTGGTCGCGCATATCCGCGAACTCGATGAGTTGGTGTTGGAGCTGTTGTCATACAGTCGCTTGCAGAATCCGGCGCAAATGCCAGAGCAGGTCGAGGTATCGCTGGATGAGTTCATCGACAGCATTCTGGGCAGTGTCGATGAAGAGCTTGAGTCGCCGGAGATCGTCATCGACGTGTTGCTCCACGGTCAATTGGAGCGGTTTTCGCTCGATCCACGCCTGACCGCGCGGGCGATCCAGAATCTGCTGCGCAATGCCATGCGCTATTGCGAGAAGCGCATTCAGATTGGCGTGCAGGTCAATGCCGAGGGCTGTGAGATCTGGGTCGATGATGACGGCATCGGGATTCCCGATGACGAGCGTGAGCGGATTTTCGAGCCTTTCTATCGACTGGATCGCAGCCGGGATCGGGCGACCGGTGGTTTTGGTCTGGGCCTGGCGATCAGTCGCCGTGCACTGGAAGCGCAGGGTGGCACGTTGACGGTTGAGTCTTCACCGTTGGGCGGTGCGCGGTTTCGGCTGTGGTTGCCCACTAACGCCTGAACTTCATGCCCCTGAAAAGATACCTGTGGGAGCGAGCTTGCTCGCGAAGGCGGTATGTCAGCCAAATATGCGTTGACTGACCCGACGCCTTCGCGAGCAGGCTCGCTCCCACATGGGGATTGCGTTGTTCAGACCAGCTCTGTGGATTGAATCAACCCGACCCCGGCACTTTGCATACGCTCAATCGCTGCCGTCAGTGATCCGTTCAGATCGATCGCCCGGCACGCATCCAGCACCACATAAGCATTGAATCCCGCCGCCCGTGCATCCAGTGCTGAATACATCACGCAGAAATCCAGTGCCAGCCCCACCATGTAGACCGTATCGATCCCGCGCTCTTTCAGGTAGCCGGCCAGCCCCGTGGTGGTTTGGCGATCGGCTTCCAGAAAGGCCGAGTAGCTGTCGATATCAGGATTGCAGCCCTTGCGAATGATCAACTGGGCATGAGGCAAGTCGAGTTCCCGGTGAAACTCGGCCCCCGCTGTCGATTGCACACAATGGTCGGGCCAGAGTGTCTGCTCGCCGTAAGGCAATTGAATGACATCGTAGGGCTGGTGACCGGGATGACTGGAGGCGAATGAGGCATGGCCGGTGGGGTGCCAATCCTGTGCAACGACGACCTGGGTGAACTGGCGGGCGAGCCGGTTGATCAGCGGCACGATCAGGTCACCTTCCGGTACCGCTAATTGGCCGCCGGGGGTGAAGTCGTTTTGAACGTCGATCACCAGTAAGGCAGTGCGAGACGAAATCGCCATCGGGGGGAGTACTCCTGGAATATGACTTTCTTCGGCGTGGAAGTAACGTTTCTCTTGGCACAAAACGACTGCTCAACGAATTCAGGCGTGGGATAAGCCGCTCTACGATTGCTGCGAATGGCGCCGGCTTTCGTTCGCCTTTTACGGTCACTCCGACCAATGGTAGCGTTTTTACCGGTTTTACAGGGTTCACCTGTCAGATCTGACAGTAGGCAACCGCGGGCGATGGGTGTTTCATGCGCAGGACAAGAACCCCTGCTTCCGATCGTATCGGACCCTGTTCCCAAAGGATGATCACTATGGACGTCAAGACCCTTGAAAAACCGCGAATTGCCGGCATGAGTCAGCCGGTCCCCGGGCCAGAAAATGCAGATGCAGGGCTGCCTCTGGCACTGACTTATCTGTACCCGGAAGGGGTGAAGGTGTTCATCGAACCCGCCACTACCGCGCAGGACAATGACGTCTATGCCGTGCGTTTGAACGGAGAACGGGTTGCGGAGAAACCCATCGCCACCGGCGAGGCGACTCAACGGGTAATCGTCTATTTGGCTGCGGGCAAATGGAAGAGTCCGCTGAATGTTCTTGATTACGGGATAGAGCGAGATGGCGTGGAGCTCGAAGCTTCGGCGCCGTTGACGGTTATTTATCACGACAAGCGTCCGGGTAACGTGGACCGTTTTCCTGAGGAGGAAGGCCATTCCGAACTGGTGTTTGAAGTGGCTCCGGATGCGCTGGATGAAGGTGTAGACGCCGAGCGTGCGCGTACAGGCGTAAGCATCAGCGTTACCTACCCGATAATGAGAGCGTTCGACACCATCGTGGTGTATTGCAATGGTAAAACCTTCAGTCATGTGGTCAGTGAGGAAGCGGCGGATCAGCAGCGGCCCATCCAGATGACCATCGATGAGGCGACCTTTCGCGCGGCCGGGGACAGTGCGCACTTTGAAGTGCGTTACACGGTATTTGATCGTGTGGGTAACAGTCCGGATGTCAACAGTCCGAACTCGGCCAGCCAGTATCTGTACGTCAACCTGAATGGCACCTGGTATGACCCACCGATCCTCAGCGAGGACCCCGATGATCCTGACGATGACGCCAGCAGCGTCGAACTGGAAAAACTGGCTGGCGAACCGGCAATTGCACAAATCTATGTATCGCGCAGTTGGCTCAGAGACGATGAAATCCGTTTGACGGGGCGCTTCTATGCTAAGGACGGAGCGTTACTGGAACATTTGACGCTGACCGAAAAAGTGAAGAATGCACCGTTTTCCTACTCGATCCCTGTGCCTTACGCTGCGTTTGCTGCCGCAGCGAAGGGACATGCAGTGTTTTCGTATCAGCGCGTCAGCCAGGGGGTCGAACTCGACCGCTCCTATGTCCTGAAAACCAGTATCACCGGCGAGCCCGCTGCGACCCTTTTACCACCTGCACTCGTGGGCTCCGGTTACCTGATCGATCCTCTGGATTTGCCCAACGGTGTGACAGCCCGAGTCGAATACCTGGAGGATCAACCCGGTGACAAAGCGCGGCTGTTGGTCCAAGGCATAACCGGGCCGGGCTCGCCAGTCTTTGTTCCAAGCGCCTTCAACAAGAACCACCGGGCCAACTTTCTGATCGAGTCTTCAGTGCTGGCGGCCAGTCATGGCAAGACAATCCAGCTGTCATGGGAGTTGCTGCGAGGTGCGGCCCCTCAACCCTCCGCGCACCGTGACGTGGTGATCAAGCGGATCGAGGATCGGGATCGACGGCTGCCCACACCCGATATCCCTCAGGCCAGCAACGGGATACTTGATCTGGCTGATTTTACCGGTGGTGCGCAGGCGCAATGTGCGGTGTGGCCATTGATGGCGGAGGGGCAATTGCGTTGGTTTCGTTTGCACGGCACAGATATCAACGGTGACAGTTACACGATTGTCCTCGCCGAAGCTGCTCCAGTGACAGCGCCGGAAAAAGACAGCGGGCTGGATAATGCGTTGCCGCGCAGCGAACTCCAGAAACTCAAACCGGGTGCGTCCGTGCGCATGGAGTTGAAAGTTGCCTATGACGGGCTCAATGACGAAACCACTGCAGTGGTGTTCAATTCGCCGACATTCACCGTGCTGAATTCTCCCGCGACGTTAATGGAAGATTTCACCGGCGTGCCGAATCAGACGGCACGACAAGGCGCAATCATGGAAACGCCCACTATGCAGATCACGTTCAAATCCGGTGATGGCGAGTGCGCGATCATGCCTCGTTCCGACATCGGTCAATCCTTTCCCGGTCGAATCGATGGTCAGGTACTGAGCATTGGCCGCGACGCCTTTGGCGAGGCCGCGCAGGTAGTGGAAATAAAACTGAAGAATGCCTGCTCGCGAATCAGTTTTTTTCATTTAAGCGTTAACTATGAGGACAGCACCGTGGCTTACTACGCCAGCAACGGGGGGCTCTTGGGGCGTCAGGCGTTAGGTTCGTCCTACGGCACACCGGTCAATGTTGCCTTTGATGCACCGGGGATCGCACGACTTGAGTTCCATAGTCCGAAACCTGACTGGTTTTCCCTTGACTCCTTTAAAGTGGATGCCTAGTGCCGTCAGACCAGTTCCGCCAACTTGAACATGCCGGTCAAAGCACTAGCCGATGGATCGCGATTTCAACAGCGTTGCGCTCTGCTCAAGTGCAGCCGCCGGAACGTGTCCGATCAACATCCAGGCATGTTCATGCTCTGTCCAGAACACTACATTCATCTCGTGTCGACGTTCATGCTCAAGCGCTCGGCTACCCTGGTTCGAGCGCGTGACGCATAACGCCAGAGGCCCATGCCTGGCATCGAGGTACATGATCTGTGCGATCGGCACACCGTCGTATTCAAGCACTTGTGCGCGTTTGAATTCGGCACCCGGCAGTTTCAACGTGGCGGGTGAGAGATTCAGGCCCAGGCGCGCATCAACCGTGCGCAGTTGCGCGCGTTGGGAGGCTTCGTCGGTGGGCAGGTGATCAAGCGTTTGCGGCACATACAGCGCCATGTAATCGCCCACCAATGCGCGCCAGTTGTTCGATTGCGCGGCGTGCCAGCCGAGGAATAACCGGTCGGCCAACACGCCTCCGGCCAACAGCGCAGCGGCCGCGCCACCGATAAACCAGCGGCGACTCAGCCCAGGCTTTTCTGGCGAAGGAATGGCATCCAGCCGCGCTTGCAGTCGATCCAGCGGCGCCTGTTGCGCCAGTTCGTCATAGGCGTTCTTGTACGGCAGATTACTGCGGCTCAGCCATTGCACGCGCAGACTGAGCAGCGGGTCTTCGGCAATGGCATTGTCCAGTTGATGGCGATAGTCGCCGTCCAGTTCGCCGTCGAGGTAGGCGACCAGTTGTTCATCCGAAGGTGTGTTCATGAGCGGTCTCCTTCGGTGGATTTCGGCACAGCCTGCAACGGCGGGTATTCGGCGAGTTTCAGGCGGGCGGTGGCCAGACGGCTCATCACAGTGCCGATCGGCACTTGCAGGATCTCCGCGACTTCGCGGTAGGACAAACCTTCGACGTAGGCGAGGTAGACCGTTTCCCGCTGGATTTCAGGCAGCGCATCGACGCGGCGAATCACTTGCGCCGCCATCACGTGCGTCTGCGCCGCGTATTCACCATCGAACGCCAGTTGACCATCGGCATCGACCTGTCCCGTCCCCTGACGCACGCGACGAGCGCGCACTTCATTGAGCCAGATCGAATGCAGAATGCTCAGCAACCAGCGATCCATGCGCGTACCGGCGATGTACTGATTGGCGCGCTCCAGCGCTCGCACACACGTGGCCTGTACCAGATCCTCTGCCACGTGCCGGTTGCGCGACAGCAGCAGACCGTAGCGCCACAGTCGCGCCAGATGCTGTCCGAGTTCTGCTCTGAATGCCTGATCGTTGAAGATGATGGCGGCCCTTATAAGTGCTCAGGTTTTCGATGAATCATTGATGGCTTCGGCCAGGTCCTGGTATTCCTCGCACGAGGTGCCGCAAATCGATCTGATCTGCTGCAACTGCTCCTGCGCCAGATCGACGCGGCCTTTGATCACATAAGCCTCACCGAGGTATTCACGCACTTGCGCGTACTGCGGATCGAGCTGCACCGATTTCAGGTAATAACCGATGCCCTCGTCGGTGCGTCCCAGTTTGCGCGTGGCGTAACCGCGATAGTTGAGGGCTTTGGCGGTGTTGGGTTGTTTCAGCGTATCAAGCAGCGCCAGGGCCTCATCGTAGCGACCGGCCTTGGCAAGGCGATAGGCGTAATCAGTACGGTCAGCGTCCGGCAGCAGACTGCTGGTTTGCAGCACGCATTTTTGCGTTTTGCTGTCCCAGACCTGGCCTTTCGGGCATTCGGGCTTCTGCACTGGTTCTTCTTCATCACCATTGGCCAAGGCCAATTGGCTGGACATCGCGGCGACCAGCAGCAACGGGGCGGCGAACATAACGGAACGGATAGTCATGGGCAAGGCTCCACAGGGGCTTATGTTTCACTTTGAACACCACGGGGTGAATTTTTATTCATTGCTTTATCAGTGACTGTTCAAGTTCGGCGTAAATTCAAGCGCTATGCTCGGGAGCGTCTGCCGTCGATCCGATGTTTTGCCGTAAGGAGAGTTGCCATGACCGATCACGTCCATCATTCAGCCGCTGCCGGCTACAAAACCGCCGCCGACACCTACGTCAAAGGACGGCCGGACTATCCGCCGCAGGTCAGTGAGTGGTTGACTGCGACGCTGGGCCTGGATGGGCATAAAACGGTGATCGATCTGGGCGCCGGCACCGGCAAGTTCACCGGACGCCTGGTGGCGACCGGCGCGCAAGTGATCGCCGTTGAACCGGTGGCGCAGATGCTGGAAAAACTGTCTGACGCCTGGCCCGATGTGCTGGCTGTGAGCGGTACGGCGACCGACCTGCCGTTGCCGGACGCTTCAGTGGATGTGGTGATTTGCGCGCAGGCGTTTCACTGGTTCGCCAGTACCGAGGCGCTGAGCGAAATCGCTCGAGTACTCAAGCCCGGTGGCCAGTTGGGGTTGATCTGGAATCTGCGCGACACCCAGGTCAGTTGGGTGCCGAAACTGGATGCCATCGTCAACGCGCTGGAAGGGGACACGCCGCGCTATTACACCGGCACCTGGCGCACAGCATTTCCGCACCCGGCATTTGAGAAATTGCAGGTTGAACAGTTTCATCATGGTCATACCGGCTCACCGGAAGATGTGATCTTCAACCGCGTGCGCTCCACCAGTTTCATCGCCGCACTGCCGGAGGCGCAGCGGGCAAAGGTCGATGAGCAGATTCGTGCGTTGATTGCCGCCGAGCCTGGGTTACGCGGCAGGGACGTGGTGACAGTGCCTTATGAAACCGCCGCGTTCGTTGCCGTAAAAAAGGGCTGAATGCCACGACATTCCAGTGTAGGAGTGAGCCTGCTCGCGATAGCGGAGTGTCAGTCACCTCATCTTTGGCTGACAC
>NZ_JBSVXS010000171.1:0-8336 GCF_054070155.1 Pseudomonas sp. SDT291_1_S447 | reverse complement strand
GTATATCCCTGTAGGAGCTGCCGAAGGCTGCGATCTTTTAACCTGGCAACCTAAATTCCACGGCCATCCACTCGTTCTTCCCAGATAGCAAAGGCCCCCGCGCCTGCACCTCAATGGCGAACCCGACTGAGATGGCAATGACAAAACCACGTTCGAAAAAGGCTCTATTCATTGGCCTGCCGTTAGCCTTGGCGATCAGCGCCGGCGCAGGCTTTGCCGTCTGGCAACACTGGTTCAAGGATGACCTCGGCTACCCGGTCAAAGTCATGAAACAGGCGGATGAGCTGCACGAACGCATGCTCTCTTTCGACAGCCATGTCAGCCTGACGCAGAACTTCGGCACCGACGGTCACGAAGCCGACAAGGACGGTGACGGCCAGTTCGATCTGGCCAAGGCCAATCGCGGTCGCCTGTCCGGCGCGGCGCTGACCATCTTCGGCTGGCCGGAAATGTGGAACGGTCCGAACGCACCGCACAAGCCAACGCCCGGCTTCGTGGACGAGGCGCGCAATCAGCAGGAAATACGCTTCAAGATCATTTCCGGCATGGTCCGCGACTACCCCAATCAAGTCGCCATCGCCTACACCCCGGATGATTTCCGACGCCTGCACGGCGAAGGCAAATTCGCGATTTTCATCAGCATGCTCAACGCCTACCCGCTGGGTCACGACCTGAGCCTGCTGGACATGTGGACGGCGCGCGGTATGCGCATGTTCGGCTTCAGCTACATCGGCAACAACGACTGGGCTGACTCATCGCGTCCGTTGCCGTTTCTCAATGACTCGCCGGATGCCCTCGACGGCCTCTCGGATCTGGGCAAGCAAGCGGTCAAGCGCCTCAACGATCTGGGGGTGATCATCGACGTCTCGCAAATGTCGACCAAGGCCCTTGAGCAAGTCGCGCAACTGAGCCGCACGCCGCTGATCGCCTCGCACTCGGCGCCACGCGCAATGGTCGATATTCCGCGCAACCTCAGCGACAAGGAAATGCAGCTGATCAAGAACAGCGGCGGCGTGGTGCAGATTGTCGCGTTCTCGCAGTACCTGCGCCCGCTGACCCAAACCACGCAAGACAAGCTCAATGAAATGCGCAAGGACTTCGATTTGCCGCCGCTGCCGAACCTGGCCATGGCGTTGATGCCCGGTGACCCGATTATTGCGGCGTGGTCCGAGCAGAAGTTCGGCCAGTACGCCGGTCGCCTCTACGGCATCCTCGAAGAAGAGCCGAAAGCCAGCCTCAAGGACCTGGGCGACGCCATCGATTACGCGGTGCGCAAGATCGGCATCGACCATGTCGGCATCAGTTCCGACTTCAACGAGGGCGGTGGCGTCAAAGGTTTCGAAAACGTCGGTGAAATCCGCAACGTCACCGCCGAGTTGATCTCGCGCGGTTATTCCGAGGCGGATATCGCCAAGCTCTGGGGCGGCAACTTCCTGCGCGTCTGGGATCAGGTCGAAAAAGCCGCGAAACCGGCACTGGCCACCGCGCCGGGAACCGCCAAGCCATGAGCAATCGTCGCGATTTTCTGAAGCAGGCCGGGATACTGGCTGCGGCGCTGCCACTGGGTGCGAGCCTGCCGACGCTCGCCAGCGCTTCAGCCGCTGCACCGTTGCCGCGCAACAAATGGGCGCAGTTGCAGCAGCTGTTCGATCAGGATCCGGACTACCTGCATTTCTCCAACTTTCTGATCACCTCGCACCCCAGACCGGTGCGCGAGGCGATCGAGCAACATCGCGCGGCGCTCGACAAAAATCCCGGCCTGGCGATGGATTGGGATCTGGGCGTGATCGAACAGCGTGAGGAAAACGTGCGGGTCTGGGCCGCTCGCTACTTGCAGACCAACGCCAAACAGATCGCGCTGACCGGCAGCACCACCGAAGGCCTGGCGACGATTTATGGTGGCGTGCATGTGCGCCCGGATCAGGAAATCCTCACCACCGTCCACGAACATTACGCCACCCACACCATCCTCGCCTTGCGCACCGAACGCGATGGCACGCGAATCCGCAAGATCCCGTTGTTCAAGGATGTGTACAGCGCCAGCAAAGCCGAAATCCTCGCCAACATCGACAACGCCATCCGCCCCGAAACCCGGGTGCTGGGGATGTGCTGGGTACATTCGGGCAGCGGCCTGAAACTGCCAATCGGCGAGATCGGCGCAATCGTCGACAAGCACAATCGCGGCCGCAGCGATGCCGACCGGATCGTCTACGTGGTCGACGGCGTGCACGGCTTCGGTGTGGACAACCTGAACTTCGCGCAAATGAACTGCGACTTCTTCATTGCCGGCACGCACAAATGGATGTTCGGCCCGCGCGGCACCGGGATCATTTGCAGCCGTTTTGAAGAGGTCAGATACGTCACTCCGATCATTCCGACATTCTCCGAAGCCACAGCGTTTTCCACCACCATGACCCCGGGTGGCTACCACGCGTTCGAGCACCGCTGGGCGCTGGACGAGGCGTTCAAGTTACACCTGCAACTGGGCAAGGCTGATGTCGAAGCGCGCATTCACGCGCTCAACAGCTACCTCAAACAGCATTTGCAACAACGCGCGCAAATCGAACTCGTCACGCCGTTGAGCCCGGCGCTGTCTGCCGGTTTCACCTTCTTCCGGGTCAAGGCCAAGGACAGCGACAAGATCGCTGCGCACCTGATGGCCAACCGCGTGGTGGCCGATGCCGTCCACCGCGATGTCGGCCCGGTGATCCGCACCGCACCCGGGCTGCTCAATGACGAAGCACAAATCGACCGTCTGCTGGCCGTGCTCGACCAAACCCTCTGAGCGCTCCCTTTTCCTTTTAGCGAGACCCGCCATGAACAGTGAACTGCGTCGTTTTCCCCTCAAGACCTTTCCGGCGCTGATGCTCACCGCCCTCGCCGCCGGCCTGCTGCCTGGCGCAGTCCAGGCCGCTACACCGCCGGCGCCGGGCAAGGTGTTCAAGGACTGCAAGGACTGCCCGGAAATGGTCGTCCTGCCCACCGGCACCTTCACCATGGGCACCCCGGACGATGAAGTCGGCCGCGAGCCTGACGAAGGCCCGATGCACCCGGTGACGTTTGCCCAGCCGCTGGCGATCAGCCGTTTTCAGGTGCTGCGCGGTGAGTGGGATGCCTACCTCAAGGACAGCGGCTACAAAATGCCCGACGGTGACACGCGTCCAGGTCGTGCATGCAAGGCCGGCATCCCCGACTATCAGGGCAGCGACCCGCGCAAACAGTACACCGACAAACATCCAGCGGTATGCATGGACTTCCCTGAAGTCGAAGCGTACGTGGCGTGGCTGTCGAAAAAGACCGGCAAACAATACCGACTGGTCAGCGAATCCCTGCGTGAATACGCAGCGCGTGGCGGCAGCAGCGGGCCGTTCCCCTTCCCCTTCGATGAAGGCAAGGAGTACAGCATCGCAAAACACGCCAACACTTACGGCGCCGCCGATGGCTACAACTTCACCGCGCCGGCCGGCAGCTTTCCAGCCAATGCCTTCGGCGTGTACGACATGCACGGCAACATCTATGAATGGACGGCCGACTGCTACAACGAAAACTACGTCGGCGCACCAAGCGATGGCAGCGCGTGGCTGAGCGGCAAATGCGAGATCCGCCGCATCCGTGGCAACGACTGGGGCGAAGCGCCAGTGTTCTCCCGCTCCGGCAACCGCAACGCCACCTACACCGACACGCGCGGCGACTGGATCGGCTTTCGCGTCGCTCGCGATCTGTAACGCCCTCGCCCGGCTAAATTAGCCGTCCTGCCAGTCGTTTTACAGGTGAGCGCGAACCGACACGGTGCGCCACCGCCCTCTACGTCATCCAGGCGAAGTCCGCGAACCATGCCGGCCTTCGCCGCTTTTTCCAGCAGGGAACCTCCATGAGCAAACCAACACGCGGGGTGATCAAAGAATTGTTCGCCCTGCTCAAACCCTTTCGGCTGATCGTGACCGTCTCGACCCTGCTCGGCATGGTCGGCGGTCTGAGTGTCACCGCGCTGCTGGCGACCATCAACAGCGTATTGCATACCGAAGGCGACCTGAGCAACACCGTGGTCGCGGTCTTCGCCGGGTTGTGCCTGCTGGCCCTGACCAGTTCGATTTTTTCCGACATCGGCACCAACTATGTCGGCCAGCACATCATTGCCAAACTGCGTAAGGAGCTGGGCGAGAAAGTCCTCAGCGCCCCCATCGAGCAGATCGAGCGCTACCGCAGCCATCGGCTGATCCCGGTGCTGACCCACGACGTCGACACCATCAGCGACTTCGCTTTCGCCTTTGCTCCGCTGGCGATTTCCATGACCGTCACCCTCGGCTGCATGGGCTATCTGGCGATGCTGTCATGGCCGATGTTTTTGATGGTGGTGGTGGCGATTCTGCTCAGCACGATCATTCAGTACATTGCCCGCGGGCGTGGCATGCAGGGCTTCATGAAGGCCCGCGACTACGAAGACGAGTTGCAGAAGAACTATCACGCCGTGGCTGAAGGCGCGAAAGAACTGCGCATCCACCGCCCTCGCCGGCACCGCATGTTCGTTGCCGGTATCGAAGGAACGGCGAACAAGATCTGCGACACCCAGGTGCGTTCGGTGAACACGTTCGTCATCGCCAAAACCCTCGGTTCGATGCTGTTTTTCGTGGTCATCGGCTTGGCGCTGGGCTTGCAATCGCTGTGGCCGAGCGCCGACAAAGCGGTGATCAGCGGCTTCGTGCTGGTGTTGCTGTACATGAAAGGTCCGCTGGAACACCTGATCAGTACCTTGCCGATTGTCAGTCGCGCGCAGATCGCCTTCCGCCGCATCGCCGATCTCTCGGAGCAGTTCTCCTCGCCCGAACCGCACCTGCTGCTCAGCGATCAAGGCCCGAAAAACAACGTTGTGCACAGCCTCGAACTGACCGATGTGTCGTACAGCTTCCCGACCGTGGAAGGCGCGGCACCGTTCCGTCTCGGCCCGGTGAACCTGAAAATCGAACAGGGCGACATCATCTTCATCGTCGGTGAAAACGGCTGTGGCAAGACCACCCTGATCAAGCTGCTGCTGGGCCTGTACGCGCCGCAACAGGGTGAGATCCGCCTTAACCAGCAGATCATCGACGCCACGACCCGCGATGATTATCGCCAGTTGTTCACCACGATTTTCGCCGACTATTACCTGTTCGACGACGTGGTCCAGGGCGACACGCATATCCCCGAAGACGCCAACAAATACCTGCAGCGCCTGGAGATCGCCCACAAGGTCAGCGTGCGTGACGGCTCGTTCACCACCACCGACCTGTCCACCGGCCAGCGCAAGCGTCTGGCGCTGATCAACGCGTGGCTGGAAGAGCGCCCGGTGCTGGTGTTCGACGAATGGGCTGCCGACCAGGACCCGACCTTCCGCCGCATTTTCTACACCGAGCTGCTGCCTGACCTGAAGCGTCTGGGCAAAACCATCATCGTCATTTCCCACGACGATCGTTACTTCGATGTCGCCGACCAATTGGTGCGCATGAGCGCCGGCAAAGTGGTCACCGAGCTTCAACCCGCCTGATTGTGAAAATTTTGTAAAAAAAGTGCGTTGAGCCTTTCCGGTTTTTGGAAGGTTCAACGTCTTATTTACAGTTAATAGAAATAGTTCTCAGTCAACACTTTGAAGAGTAGAAGAATAATGCCCGCACCGCACGGACTCCACCCGCTCGCCAAGGCTCTGCTGATCCGCCGTTCTTTCCGTTCCACGTTGCCAGCGCTGTGCGCCATGGCCCTCACCTTGCCGATGATCGGCCAGGCGCAGGCTGCGGCGGTGGCGATCAATATTCCTGCCCAGTCGCTGGGGAGCGCTTTGCAGGAATTCGGTCGCCAGACCAACCTTCAGGTGCTGTACAGCCCGGATGAAGTGAGTGGTCTGCGCAGCAGCGCGGTCAGCGGCAACCTGGAACCGACTGCCGCCATCGCGCAGTTGCTCAACGGCACCGACATTGCCTACAGCGTTGAAGGCAATAACGTCGCGTTGCGCTCGCGCAGCAACAGCGGCGCCAGCCTGGATCTGGCACCGACCAACATCTCCGCGACCGCGGAATCGGCCTGGGGTCCGGTCGACGGGATCGTCGCCAAACGCAGCGCCACGGGCTCGAAGACCGATACGGCAATCAAGGTCATCCCGCAGACGATCAACGTCGTCACCCAAGACGAAATCAAGATGCGCGGTTCGCAATCGGTCACCGAGGCCCTGCGTTATACCCCGGGCATCACTGGTGGCGGCTTCGCCGACCGCGTGAAGATTTTTGACGAGCCGACCTCCCGCGGCTTCTCCCCTACTCCGCTGTACCTCGACGGCCTGCACATGCCTTACGGCGGCGGCAGCACCGGCGGTTCGCTGCAGATCGACCCGTACACCCTCGAGCGCATCGAAGTGCTCAAAGGCCCGGCCTCGGTGCTCTACGGTCAGAACCAGCCTGGCGGCATCGTCAACATGGTCAGCAAGCGTCCGACCGCGACACCGCTGCACGAAATCAAAATCGGTGGCGGCAGCTATGACCGCGCCTACGGTGCCTTCGACCTCGGCGGCCCGATCGATGATCAGGGTGAATTCCTCTATCGCCTGACCGGTGTGGTCAACGACAGCAACTCGGCCATCGACTACGCCAGCCAGAACCGCATGATGCTGGCGCCGAGCCTGACCTGGCTGCCGAACGACCGCACCACCATCACCGTATTCGGCCAGTACCAGAAGGACCACGACGTACCGGAAGCCCAGGGCCTGCCAGCGTTCGGCACGGTCAAGAGCACCTCCAACGGTCGCATCAGCCGCAGCCGCTTCATCGGCGAGCCGGACGTGAACAAGTACCATCGTGAGCAGTTTGTCGTCGGTTACGAAATCGCCCACGAATTCAACGACGTCTGGACCTTCAAGCAGAATGCCCGTTACGCCGACGTCAACGACCAGTACGTGGCGCCACTGCACGGCTACTCGTTCCCGACCAACCCGGTCACCGGCCTCAACGACAACAGCTTCCAGAGCCGTTACGCCGTGGACTGGTCGCAGCACAACAAGGTCTATGGCCTCGATAACATTGCCCAGGCCAAGTTCAAGACTGCCGATATCGACCACACCGTGCTGTTGGGCGTGGACTACTACCACTTCAACTCGAAGTTCCTCGGCCTGTACGACCGCACCGCTCCGGGTATCGACCTGTACAACCCGGTGTATGGCAGCCAGATCAACTTCCGCCAGCCGTACAAATGGGATAACACCATCACCCAGACCGGTTTGTACGCTCAGGATCAACTGCGCTGGAACCAGTGGTTCCTGACCCTCGGCGGTCGTTACGACTTCGCCGAAACCGACAATAAGCAACCCCTGTCCGGCGGTCACAGCAACCAGAAAGACGAGAAGTTCACCGGTCGCGCCGGCCTGGGCTACGAGTTCGAGAACGGCATCACGCCTTACGTGAGCTACGCCGAATCGTTCCTGCCGCAAACCGGTACCGACATGAGCGGCGGTGCGTTCGAACCGACCACCGGCAAGCAGTACGAAGTCGGCATCAAGTACGAACCGACCTTCGTCGACGGTTTCATTCAGCTGTCGGCTTACCAGATCGACCAGGACAACATGCTGACCACCGACCTCAACAACCCGGGGTTCAGCGTGCAGAGCGGTACGGTGCGTTCGCGTGGCGTAGAGCTGGAAGGCAAGGTCAATGTCACGCAGAACCTGCGCGTATTGGCCGCCGTGTCGCGTAACCAGACCAAGTGGCACAGCGCCAACGACGGTCGCGAAGGTCGCACCGTGGCCATGGCTCCACCGCTGACCGCATCGGCGTGGATCAACTACGACTTCGACATCTCTACTGCTCTGGCCGGTTTTGGCATGGGCCTGGGTGCTCGTTACGTGCAACAAAGCTACGGCTCGGACTACGAGTCGGATTCCTTCCAGGTGCCGTCGTACACCGTGTATGACGCGATGGTGTCCTACGATCTGGAAAAATCGCCGCTGCATGTCAAAGGTGTGAAGCTGCAGGCTAACCTGCAGAACATCACCGACGAGAAGTACGTTGCCGCGTGCAACGGTACGCTCGACTGCTACTACGGTGAAGGTCGTACCATGACTGCTGACGTGACCTACAACTGGTAATACGTTTTGCGCTCACTGAAACGCCGGCATTTGCTGGCGTTTTTTTTGGCGCTGATTTGGGCTTGGCGGCCTGTGGGCCGACCATGTTCTTGGGGTTTTGGGTGTATATCCGTTTTTTTGGGGGTTGCTGCTGGCGGTTTCGCTCTTACAGCGAGTCCCTTTCAAACGCCAAAAAGGAACCAAAAGGCTTTGCCCCTGGCGTACGGCACTTCGCTGAGGCTCAGTGTTCCCTCGC
>NZ_JBSVXS010000170.1:0-8388 GCF_054070155.1 Pseudomonas sp. SDT291_1_S447 | reverse complement strand
GTCGGGTTGAGCTGTTTCAACCGCTGCGGCAGATCGCTGATCGTCGCACCGTCCAATAGCACAAAGGCCTGCGACTCGCCCCAAGGTAACCCTTCGGGAAATGCGCTTAAGACACTCACCGCGCTGCCTCTCCAATCAGACAGTGCGAGCCATGAGTGAAATGCAGGGCGGGATGTTGTTGAATCGGATCAGTTGGGCTGCGCACCCTCCTGACCCGGAATCCGAGCATCTGAAATGGGTGGAAAACTCCCTCGATTTCGAATCTGCAAGCGACTGACGTGCCGACCGTGAGCATCCACATTTCCTTGTGTCTGGTTAAGACACAGGACTTTGCTTGGCTCTACGGATAGCCGCAGTCGGCTGATTCCCTTATTTACGTAGGACACATCCGGTAACCACCATGGCCGGTGTGGGCTTTCTATACTTGGCCCTTGGCCTGCTGCTCCAGATGCACCTGCAAATCGGGGTCGATCTGCAACGCTGCTGCCAGCTCGTCCAGATAGGTGCGCTCAGCGCTCTGCTGGTCATCCACCAGCAACACGCTGGCCAGGTACATTTCGGCGGCGACAGCATCATCGCCATTCGCCGACGTTGCCACTTCATTAGCGTCCAGCGGCTTGGCGACTTCAGCGTCAAGCCATTGCTGTAACTGCGGATCATCGGTGTGTTTGCCGATCTCGCTGCTGATCAAATGTTTTTCGGTCTCATCGATACGGCCATCAGCCTTGGCCGCCGCGATCAAAGCACGCAGCACCGCATGGCTGTGCTCTTCTATTTCCGGGCCGGCAAGGAGGTTAGCCGTTTGCGGCGTTTGTTGCGGTACCGAACTGGCCTGGCTGCGTTGCCAAGCCTGATACGCCTGGAACGCCATCATCCCCAGCGATGCCAGCGCCGCGTAATTGGTACCGCCGGAACGACTTTGCGTGCCGCCCCCGCCGCCCAACGCCCCACCTAATGCGCCACCCAGGCCACCACCAGCACCGCCGCCGAGTAAACCACCGAGCAAACCACCTAATCCACCCAACCCGCCCGCCGGCGCGCCGCCGCGTGTACCGGTCGAATCCGCGCCACCGAGCAGGCCGCCCAGCAAGCCACCGAGGCCGCCCAGACCCGAACCGGCAGACGCTGAAGATTGTTGACCTGCCGAGGCCTGGCCTCGCAGCAGTTGTTCGAGCAAATCGCTGGTGTTCATGACGTTATCCTCAAGCATTGGCAGTGACTGCGTCTGGCAACGATAGACCCCTTAAGCCATAGCGCCAGCACCGTTTGGCTGACACTCAAGGGCCTGGCGGATTTCGCCCGCGTATTTTTTCGCCGGCCAGCTAAGATTGATCATTGGTGAACCTTATCCCGGCCTGACCGGTCGATAGCTGCAACCCCGACCCGGTTTGCCGGCGCCCTTGTTGCCCAAGGGTGATACCCGGCTTGCTTCACTTTCTGGAGAACGCCCCCGTGATATCGACCGTACACATCGCCAGGCTCAAAGCATGGGGCGCCCATGGTTTTACCGCGACTGGCGTGGTCACCGCTTTTCTGGCCACCCTCGCCCTGTTGGAAAACCAGCCGACCCACTGCCTTATGTGGCTGGGCGTGGCGCTGATTGTCGACGGACTCGACGGCGCGCTGGCGCGCAAGGTCAACGTGCAATCGGTGCTGCCAAGCTTCGACGGTTCGATCCTTGATCTGGTGATCGATTACCTGACGTATGTATTCATTCCGGCACTGTTCATCTATCGCTACATTCCGTTGCCCGATTACACCCTGCTGCTGACCGTGTCGCTGATTCTGGTGTCGTCGCTGTTCTGTTTCTGCAACGTCAATATGAAGAGCAAGGACAACTACTTTGTCGGGTTTCCGGCGGCTTGGAATGTGGTCGCGCTGTGCCTTTACATCATCGGGCCGGGGCCGTGGATCACTTTTCTGACGGTGATTGGTCTGGCGCTGCTGACCGTGACGCGGATGAAGTTTCTGCACCCGTTCCGTGTGCGACGCTTTATGCCGATCAACATTGCGGTGACAGCAATCTGGCTGCTGTGCAGCCTGTCGCTGGTGCTCAACCACCCGGTGATCAACCCGTTGGTGATGGGCTTGTGGTTGTTGATGTCGGCGTACTTTCTGGGGATTTGTATCTGGCGCACGGCGCTGGAGTGGTTTGATCGGCCGCAGGTGAAATAGGTCTTCCGCCCCAGCTACATTTACCCTTGTGGGAGCGAGCTTGCTCGCGAAGACGGAGTGTCAGACAACATCTGTGTTGAATGACACAACGCTTTCGCGAGCAAGCTCGCTCCCACAGGGGATCACCACAAATTTGAAAATGGTGTGTGACTCAGCGTTTAGTGATTACCACCTCCAGATACTCACTCGGCACCACCAGCGACGCCTCCCCCGCCCGATTCAAACGGTTGAGCAAATCCGCCAGATCACTTTCCAGCGCCTGCCCGCTCTCCGGCGGCAACGCCGCAAAAGCCTTGTGCACCGGCCCGTACCAATGGCGGAAGATGTCGATGAAGTGCGCGGCCGAGCGATAGCGAAAATTGAACTCGCGCCGCGTCACACGCAGCAGAAAATCGCGGTCATCGAAATGCTTGTGCAGCCACGCATCAGAGCCCCAGTTCGACGGCGGCTGAGCACCAGCAGGCGGTGGCAGATGCCGGCCGAGGGTCTTGAACATCTGGCCAACGAAACCTTCCGGCGTCCAGTTGGCCAGACCGATCCGCCCGCCACGGCGACAAACCCGGCCCAGTTCGGCGGCAGCCTTGTCCTGATCCGGTGCGAACATCACGCCAAAGGTCGACAGCACGGCGTCATAGCTCTCGTCGGCGAACGGCAGCGCTTCGGCATCGGCCACCTGAAACGTCACGTCCAGATGCTCCGCGCGGGCACGGTCCTGTCCGCGTTCCAGCAGGGCCGCGACGTAATCGGTGGACGTCACCAGGCAACCGCGCCGCGCCGCCGCCAGCGTTGCATTACCGTTGCCGGCAGCGACATCCAGCACCTGCTCGTCGCAACGCAGGTCGCAGGCTTCGGCGAGGTTTTCGCCGACAATTTGCAGGGTGGTGCCGATCACGGCGTAGTCGCCACTGGCCCAGGCGACTTTCTGGCGTTCCTTCAAGGCAGTCAGATCAATCGGGGTACTCATGACAGTGAGCTCCGCTACAAATTGGATCAGTGATTATTCGGCCGTAGTCGGGTCAATGACCGTCATCACACGCGCCACACTGTTGGCAGGAAAGCCACCAAGCCTTGCGTGTTCACGCACCTGCTCTTCATCCGGTGCGATGTACACGCAATAGATTTTGTCTGCGGTGACATAGCTCTGCAGCCATTGCACCTGCGGGCCGAGTTCACGCAACACGTCACAGGACTTGTGCGACACGGCTTTGAGTTCTGCTTCCGACAGCTTCCCGGCCCCTGGAATCTCGCGTTCAATCACGAATTTAGGCATGGCAACCTCGCGCTCTTGTTATGGGGCAAGGCCGGCAGTGACCCTGCTCACGCACTATCGCGCCGAGACCGCTCGGCGTCCCTGCCAATCGTCTGGCAACCCCGTAAAACCGGGGGTTTGCCGATAAGCGGTGGAAATCTGTAAAGCGTCTGGAACACCTTGAGGATTGCCAAGGTTGGGGGATTGGTTTCTGATGCTCGCTCGCTTCTGCAACGGACTCGACTGATGTCACTGAAACTCGATTGGCTCGCGCATCACATGCAGCACAGCGACCGTTATGCCCAATGGATCCACCAACAATTCCCCTACGAATACGTCGACCATCCGCTGGCCGAATGGCAGCGTGAATTTGCCGAGGGCCAAGGCAATGGCGACTGGTCCTGCCTGATCGCCATGGACGGTGAACGTCTGGTCGGCGGCGCCGCGCTGGCACGCGATGACCTCGACCTGCGCCCTGATCTCGGACCTTGGCTGGCCTGTGTGTTCGTCAGCCCTGAAGCACGCGGGCAAGGGCTGGCGGAGCGCTTGATCGAGGGTATTTGCCGGGAGGCAAAAGACTGCGGGTTTGCGCGTTTGTATCTGCACACGCAGAGCAAACAGGACTACTACGCCAAGCGCGGCTGGCAAGTCCTGGAGCGTTTTCGCGCCTGGGACAACGAACAATGGCTCATGGTCCGCGACCTCTGAGCCATTGCTGTTGCTGATCAGGCCGCAGGCGCCTTTGCCTCCTGCAGCAACTGCTGGATCATCTGCTCCTGCGCTTCGTAGCGACCTTCGCCGAAGTGGCTGTAACGCACCTGCCCCTTGGCGTCGATCAGGTAGTGCGCTGGCCAGTACTGATTGTCGAAGTTGCGCCAGATTGCATAGTTGTTGTCGATGGCCACCGGGTAAGTGATGCCGAGCTTTTTCACCTGATCCTTGACGTTGTCGATGATCCGCTCATAGCCGTATTCCGGGGTGTGTACACCGATCACCACGAGGCCGTCCTTTTCGTACTTCCTCGCCCAGTCTTTGACGTACGGCAGGGTGTGCTGGCAGTTGATGCAGTCGTAGGTCCAGAAGTCCACCAGTATCACTTTGCCGCGCAGGGACTCAGCGCTCAGCTCGGGCGAGCTCAGCCATTGCACTGCGCCGGCCAGCGATGGCATCGCGCCTTTGCCCTGCTCCATCGGCGAGTCCGCGCGGACTTTGCTGATGAAGTAGTCGACCACTTTCGGCACATTTTCCAGAACGCTTTTTTCGACACTCGCCACACCCTCAGAGGAGGTATTCGCCAGCAAGGTTTTGTCGAAACCGGTGGCAATCACCGCTGCCGTCGCCAGTACCGCAACACCGGCACCACGGCGCAACCAACCGGTGAACGGGATCGACGGTTTCAGGCGATTGACCAAGCCGCGTCCGGTGAAGATCAGCGTGCCCAGCGACAGCGCACTGCCGGCGCCGTAGGCCAGCAGCAACAGACTGGTCTGCGCGTTGGCGCCTTGCAGCATGGCACCGGTGAGAATCACGCCGAGAATCGGCCCGGCGCACGGTGCCCACAGCAGTCCCGTGGCCACGCCGAGCATGACCGAACCCATCGGCCCGGTCTTGTTCCGAATATCCGGGTCAAGGCGATTGCCCAGCATCACAAAGGGACGTGTCAGCCAGTCACCGATGCGCGCCGATATCAGCGACAGGGCGAACACACTCATCACGATCAGCGCAATGTAACGGCTGCTGTTGCTGGCCTGAATGACCCATTCGCTACTGACCACAGCGAGGCTTGAGATCAGCGCGAAGGTCAGGGCCATGCCACCGAGGGTGAGCAGAATCGAAGTGCGGCTGCGTTGGGCGCCGGCAAACAGAAACGGCACCACCGGCAGAATGCAGGGGCTGAGCACGGTCAGCAGACCGCCGAGGAATGCGATGAGATACATAGTGAATCACCCTTGATCAATGAACGTGATGAGCCGTTCAGGCGCTCTGGCTTTCCAGCCATTGGCTCTGCGGCGTACGACTGGCGCCGTTCTCGGCAACCATCTGGCCCTGTGGCGTGCGGCTGGAACCGTCCGCGGCAAACATTTGGCCCTGCGGTGTGCGACTGGAGCCGTCCGCAGCAATCAAGCCATCGCTGCTCTGCTTGGCTACTGGCGTCAGTTGGAAGCAGGTGCTGCTGTGGCAGCTATGCTGTTCAACCGCGGCGTTGGCATGGGCGGCAACGCCGGCGAGAGAGAAAACGATGGCAGTCAAAAAGCGCGATACGTTGTTCATGGCTGTTTCCTTCTATAAAGAGTGATGACTTAGTTGTCGTTGTTGCAGCCGTCGGCGAATTTGCTGTAATCGAGCACGCGGGTCTGACCGGCCGAATCGAGGTAGGTCATGCGCGCCTCGACAATCCCGCAATTCACCGAGTTGTCCTGTTTCAGCGAGAGCACTTTCTGGATATCCAGGTGGGTGCCGTAGGTGTAGGTTTGCGGGGTGACAGCGGCTTCGGCGCGGGCCGACAGCGTGCAGATGTTCAGCGCGGCGAACAGGCAGGCGGCGATTACGGATTTGTTGTTCATGGCGTTTTCCTCAAGGCTTCAGTGGGTTTGAGCCGAGGCGATCTGTGTGGGCCTCGATGGAGCCTATTTGAGGCTCGCGAGGTATCGCGTCTGTGTCCGGAACAGGCGCGTTTCAATCGCTGTGTATCCCTGCCATCGGGGGATACACAGCGATACAAAACCCTGGAAAATTCGCGTTTTTGCGTTCCCGTGTATCCGCCGCCACGGCAGATACACTGCAATACAAAGGCAGGCAGGCGAACCGCGCGAGGCTCGATAGACTGCACGGCATTCCCCTTTGATAGAGGTTCGAACCCGATGGAACATGTCGATCACATTCTCATCGTCGACGACGACCGCGAGATCCGTGAACTGGTGGGCAACTACCTGAAGAAAAACGGTCTGCGCACCACCGTGGTCGCCGACGGCCGGCAGATGCGCAGCTTTCTCGAAGCCAACACCGTCGACCTGATCGTGCTCGACATCATGATGCCCGGCGACGATGGCCTGCAGCTGTGCCGCGAACTGCGCGTGGGCAAACACAAGGCCACGCCGGTGTTGATGCTGACCGCGCGCAACGATGAAACCGACCGCATCATCGGCCTGGAAATGGGCGCCGACGATTACCTGACCAAGCCGTTCGCTGCCCGTGAGTTGCTGGCGCGGATCAACGCCGTGCTGCGCCGCACACGGATGCTGCCACCGAATCTGGTGGTCACCGAAGCCGGTCGATTGCTGGCCTTCGGCCGTTGGCAACTGGACACCTCGGCCCGTCACTTACTGGACAAGGACGGCACCATGGTCGCCCTCAGCGGTGCCGAATACCGATTACTGCGAGTGTTTCTCGATCACCCGCAACGGGTGCTCAGCCGCGATCAACTGCTCAATCTGACCCAGGGCCGTGATGCGGATCTGTTTGACCGCTCGATCGATTTGCTGGTCAGCCGTTTGCGCCAGCGTCTGCTCGATGATGCGCGCGAGCCGGCCTACATCAAGACCGTGCGCAGCGAAGGTTATGTGTTCTCGCTGCCAGTCGAGCTTCTCGGTGCCCCGGCATGAGCGTCAACCTGCACTGGCCACGCACCCTCGCCTCGCGCCTGTCGCTGATTTTTCTGATCGGCCTGCTGCTGGCCCAGGCGCTCTCGTTCGGCGCGCAGTACTACGAACGTTACCAAAGCGCCAAGAACACCATGCTCGGCAATCTGGAAACCGACGTGTCGACCTCGATTGCGATCCTCGATCGCTTGCCTGCCGAAGAGCGCCCGGCCTGGCTCGAGCGTCTGGCGCGAAGAAATTATGGCTACCTGTTGAGCGAAGGTGAACCGGGCATGCCAATCGAGGCCGGTGATGTGCCGGTGGCCGTCACCTCGATCACCGAAGCCATCGGTGAACGCTATCCGCTGACTTTCACTGATATCCCCGGGCCGAAGAAACACTTCCAGGGCCATCTGCGCCTGAGCGACGGCAGCCCGGTGACCATCGACGTGCGCCCCGCCATGGTGCCGTTGTCACCCTGGTTGCCGGCGGTCTTGCTCGGCCAACTGGCGTTGATGATCGCCTGCACCTGGCTGGCGGTGCGCATTGCGGTCCGCCCCCTGACCCGGCTGGCCGACGCCGTAGAAACCCTCGACCCCAACGCCCACCCGATCAACCTCGACGAAAGCGGCCCGAACGAAGTGGTTTACGCGGCACGGGCATTCAACACGATGCAGGCGCGCATCGCCGCCTACCTCAAGGAACGCATGCAACTGCTGGCGGCGATTTCCCATGACCTGCAAACGCCGATCACGCGGATGAAACTGCGCGCCGAACTGATGGACGATTGCGTCGAGAAAGACAAGCTGTGGAATGACCTCAGCGAGATGGAACATCTGGTGCGCGAAGGCGTGGCCTATGCGCGCAGCATCCATGGCTCGACCGAGGAAAGCCGCCGCACCAACATGGATTCCTTCCTCGAAAGCCTGGTGTTCGACTATCAGGACATGGGCAAGCAGGTGCAACTGGTCGGCAAGAGTGCGGCGGTCATCGACACCCGTCCTCATGCATTGCG
Organism: Pseudomonas sp. SDT291_1_S447; assembly: GCF_054070155.1. NCBI lineage: Bacteria > Pseudomonadati > Pseudomonadota > Gammaproteobacteria > Pseudomonadales > Pseudomonadaceae > Pseudomonas > Pseudomonas sp. SDT291_1_S447. The sequence goes on along the minus strand of NZ_JBSVXS010000170.1, from coordinate 371 downwards.
CCGAGTGCTGGTGAACCTCACCGACAACGCGCTGAAGTTCGCCGGCGCCGCCGAAGTCTGGGTCGAAGCCAACAAGGGCAGCCTGGCGATCACCGTCATGGACCGTGGCCCGGGCATCGCCGATTCCGAACTGGCGCAGGTGCTGCAACCGTTCTACCGCGTGGAAAACTCGCGCAATCGCGATACCGGCGGCACCGGACTGGGCTTGGCCATCGCCCAGCAACTGGCCATGGCGCTGGGCGGCTCGTTGACCTTGAGCAACCGCGAGGGCGGCGGGTTGTGCGCGGAACTGAAACTCCCCCTCAATGTTTGAACGCTGCATAAACCCTGTAGGAGTGAGCCTGCTCGCGATGGCGTCTTTTCAGTCAATG
>NZ_JBSVXS010000169.1:0-8478 GCF_054070155.1 Pseudomonas sp. SDT291_1_S447 | reverse complement strand
ACTTTGGCTTTTTAAAGCAAGATCAAAAGATCGCAGCCTGCGGCAGCTCCTACATGCAGACGAAAAAAAACCCGCCGAAGCGGGTTTTTCCCAAGACCATTATCGACTCCCTGTCGGCAGCGATCCTTGCAAATGGTCGATCATCCCTGATCCTGAAACACTCCCTGTGTCTCAGTTGATGTGTGTAGATTACGCAGTGGATCCAATCGGCAATAGTCGTAAAAGCTACCAGTGCGTGTAAGACATTCGCCATAGAAACCCTTCCGAAAACCCTTAGCCCTGTCAGGCATCGAGCATTGAAGCGGCGATCTGCGCGACTTTCAGCTGCCCTGAGGCCTGCTCCAGCGCTTCATCCTCGAGAAACCACGCCGCCGACAAACCGGCGAACGCCAGCACCCACTGCAGAAGCCTGCGGCGATCAAGCCCGGAGGCCTCGACAATCACATCCAGCTGTCGGCGAAAACGCGCGGGATCCGTGGCCGTCGGCAAGTCCGGGTTACACATCAGGTTGGCGTAGTCAAAACCACGTTCGCCCCTCACCCTCTTCGGATCGATTGCCAACCAGCCACGCGATTCGAAATCCAGAACATTGTCGTGATGCATGTCGCCGTGCAGCACCACCACATCCTGTGGATCGGCGAGCAGGGTTTCCGCGGTTTGCAGGCTCAGGCTGTAGAGACCGTCATGTTGGGCAGCAGCGACTCGCAGCGAAGCAAACCACGGCCCCAATTCCACCAGAGGCGGCGGTGGCGTTACGCGCGGTGCATGCAATCGTGCCAGCGCCGAACAGAGAATCCGGCTCGCCTCGTCATCTTCGCCATTCACTGCCATGTGCATCAGCGAGCGTCGGCCCATGGCGCGCTCCATCAGCAGACCATCCTCGTGATGCGCCAACACTCGTGCAGCGCCGTCACCGTCCCACCAGGTCATCAGCCGATTGCCGTACTTCTCATCGATATCCAGCGCCACCTTGAGCATGGCCGGCCTGTCGTTCACGCGTACCGGCAGCAGACGGCTGCCGGGCGTGATAATCGGCGCGCCGTCCGGCACCAGTGCCCAGCGTTTCAGCCAAGGTTCGAAAATGTCAGCCACCGTCACGCTCGCGGGCCTTGGCGCTCTCGGCAAGAAACTGTTCGAGCCGGCTCAACTGCTCCTCCCAGCCACGGCTGTCCATGAAATAGGCCTCTTTCTGGCGAACGTCGGGAATATGCGCGAAACCTGACTCGGAAACCTTGAGCAGTGTGCCGTCCTCATAATCCTGTAGCTCGAACTTGACCAGCGTGGTCGGCTCTTGGGAATAGTCAATCTTCGGATTGACTGCATACGGATGCCAGCGGAACGAAAACAGTTGCTGCGGCTCGACCCGCTCGATCAACACGTTCCACAACACATGTTCATAACCCGGATACGTGACCTGCCCTTGCGTCCATTCACCAGCAATAAACCGCCTGCCCTCCAGCGCTACACCAAACCACTGGCCAAACGCCTCGGCATCGACCAATGCACGCCAGACATGCGAACGCGACGCCTTGAGCGTGATTTTGCGTTCGAAACTATTGGGTACTGGTTTCATACGTCACCTCCTGTTCTGAACACTAGGCCTCTATGACCACATGTCCAATGTGAAGTTGTATCAGAGCGGTGCAGTCATTCATCAGCAAGGAAACATCAAGCTGCAGTTTTCTGACCGGTACTGTGATGGATCCAGGCACCCTTCGCCCAACGAAACTGTTACCTTTTCCAGCGAATTTGAATCAACAAGGACGAATCATGCCGCCATCCCTCGCCGAACGTTACCGCGGTGCCCTGCTTGGTCTGGCATGCGGCGACGCTGTCGGTACTACGGTTGAGTTCAAACCACGGGGATCATTCCAACCGTTGACCGATATGGTCGGCGGTGGCCCGTTCCACCTCAAGCCAGGGCAGTGGACCGATGACACCTCGATGGCCCTGTGTCTGGCAGAAAGCCTGCTGAACAAGAATGGCTTCAATGCTGCCGATCAGATGGGCCGCTACCTCAACTGGTGGCAATGGGGCTATCTCAGCTCGACCGGTGAATGTTTCGATATCGGCATGACCGTCAGTCAGGCGCTGGCGCAATATCAGCAAACCGCTGATCCCTTCGCCGGTTCGACCGACCCGTACAGTGCCGGCAACGGTTCACTGATGCGTCTGGCTCCGGTGGTGCTGTTCTACTTTCCCGACGCCCGGCAAATCCAGAGCTTTGCCGCCGACAGTTCGCGAACCACCCACGCAGCACCAGAAGCCATCGAAAGTTGCCAATTGTTGGCCGGATTGCTCGCCAGAGCGCTTGAAGGCGCGAGCAAAGCAGAACTGCGGCAGCTGCCTTTCGCCAGCTTCTCGCAACCCAAGGTCGCCGCCATTGCGCGTGGCGATTTCCTCGGTCTGTCCGAGGCAGACATCAAAGGCAGTGGCTACAGCGTGCAGTCGCTGGAAGCGGCGTTGTGGTGCTTTCACCACACGGACAGCTTCGAAGCGGCCATTTTGCGGGCGGCCAACCTGGGCGATGACGCCGATACCACCGCCGCGATTACCGGACAGTTGGCCGGCGCCTATTACGGCGTGCGGGGGATTCCTGAACACTGGCTGGAAAAACTGCACGACGTTGAAGAGATTGCGGCGACCGCCGACCGTTTGCTTGCGGCTTCCCGAGTGCGCCCGCCGGAATAAGCGCAACACACCCGCTACACTGCTCGGCACTTACTTCGATACAGCGAGATTTGACTATGTCCCCACGCCTGCTTCTGGCCCTCACGCCCCTCCTGTTCCCCCCCCTCGCGCATGCCGCCGTCGACTGCGCCAATGCCAGCGACCAGGCGACAATGAATCAGTGCGCCGGGCAGGACTTCAAAGCGGCGGACAAGGAGTTGAACGCGGTGTACCAGCAGATCACCGGGCGTTTGAAGGACAACCCGGATGGCAAGAAACTATTGGTCAGTGCACAGCGGGCGTGGCTCGGGTTTCGGGATGCCGAGTGCAAGTTTTCATCGTCCGGGGTAACTGGCGGAAGCGTTTATCCGTGGGTCTACAGCAGTTGTCTGACCGGGGTGACCAAGGTGCGGGTCGAGGCGCTGAAACAGTATTTGAAGTGTGAAGAAGGTGACATGAGCTGCCCGGTGCCTGGGGCCTGATTTCTTGCGGCGGTATTGAGGAATCTTTCGCGAGCAGGCTCTCACATTGGAACGCATTTCAAATGTGGGTCAACGCCCGTTCAACGCGTTGCGCGTGATCATGTTCTGCTCGGGCCGATACGACTCGGTCCGTTGCACACTCGCGCACACGACAGGTGCACCACTGCGCAAGCTTTCCTCCAGCACATGCCGTAGCCGCAACAAACCCTCCCGCTGCATCGTCAGGTTGGCCTCGATCTGGCGTATCTCATCCATACGGATATCGATTTGCTCGATGGTCAACGATTTCGAGCAACTCCCGTCCTCCAGGAATAGGCCCCGTATGGTGTCGAGAGAAAATCCCAGCCGCTGGGCATCGCGCACCAGGATCAATCGCGCGACAGCCGCCTCGCCATAGTGACGATACCCGTTGGTGTCGCGGGTAGAAGGCTCCAGCAAACCCTGCTCCTCGTAATAGCGTATTGCCGAAGCGGCAACACCTGTGCGCTTGGAAACCTCTCCAATCTTCATAAAAGAGCTTGACCTTCAAGTTGGCTTTAATCGTTAGCATAAGCTCAGGTTCAGCACGACAGCCAGTCGCTATTGACCCACCTGAACATCTTTCACCTTTATGGAATTTGATGATGAGCACACTGACAGACCTGCTGAAATGGCGCTACGCAACGAAAAAGTTCGATCCTTCCCGGACAGTGCCCGAAGAAAAAATCGAGCGCATTCTGGAAGCGGTGCGGTTAACGCCGACATCAAGTGGACTGCAGCCTTTTGAATTGCTCGTAGTGACCAATGCGGAGATTCGCGAAAAGATCAAAGCCGTCAGCTGGAATCAGCAGCAGGTTACCGACTGCTCTCATTTGCTGGTGTTTGCCGCCTGGGATGACATCACTGCGGAGCGGGTCAACATGATGTTCGACTTGACCAACGAAGTTCGCGGGACCGTTAACGAAGGATGGGAAAATTACCGTCAGATGCTCTTGGGCATTGTCGCTGGACGTGGCAAGGAGGCTAATTATCAGGCGGCTGCGCGGCAGGCTTATATCGGTTTGGGCTCGGCTTTGATCGCTGCGGCGTTTGAAGAAGTCGATGCCACACCGATGGAAGGTTTCGACCCGGCAGCCATCGATGAAATCCTCGGACTCGCGGCCCGCAACCTGCGCAGTGTAGTGATTCTGCCGCTGGGGCATCGAGCCACAGAGGGAGACTGGTTGGTCAACTTGAAAAAGGTTCGCCGCTCGCGGGAAAACTTCATAACCGAAATCAAGTAAACCCGGTAAGAGCGGGCGACTCAAACATGCCTGTCGCGTGTGTCCCGCTCTAATCAATCCCTGACCCCGTCATCGATACCAGCGGCCACCGAGTGGATCGCGTCCCTCCTGCGCTCTCGACTTGTTTCGAATTCGAGAGCCCATCGACCTTGGAATTCTCCCCATAGCGAATGAACTGAGAATGATGCTGTGGCCCCCCGGCATCTCGATGCCAAGAGCGACCTTCACAAAACAAGAACAATTTATTATTGCCATTCGATAATTTAACATCGAGAATTAGTCATCCCCAATGACACCGCAAGGATTTTTCATGAGTACTCGTAACAACGGATTGGCACTGCAGCGCATGCATTGGGTCGGACTACTGGCAGCGATTCTTGTCTGGGTTTTGGGGGTGACCGAGGTCGGTGGCAACGCTTCGATCTGGCTCTTCAAAACGGATGAAATGCTCGCGGCGCTGCTCTACGCCTTCGCCGAAAACTCGCCGCAATTACTTGACCCGTTTGTCGAAGGTGCCCTGCTTGCCCCCGACACATGGCTCTCGCCAGTGGTCACTGCGCTGCTCGTCGTTCTGGATTTCCTGCCCGTCCTGCTTTCGACCTACGTGCTCTGGCTGACCGGGTTGTTTTTCCTGCGCTTGTCCCGCGGCGAAACCTGGACCGAGCGCAATATCAAGGTGTTATGGCGAGTGGGGATTTTGTGCATCATTTCACCGGCCGCCTACCCGCTGGTAGAGACCCTGCAAGGTTTGGCCCTGTCTATTGATCTGCCGCCAGGGGATCGTATTTTTCAGTTCTCGGTCGGCCTGTCTTCCACTTCTGCCTACGAGATTGTCAAAGGCGTATTGCTCTGTTTGTTTTCAATTATCATGCGCGATGCAAAAGTACTCAGCGATGAGCAAAGCCAATACATATAGAACAATACAATGACCATTATCGTCCGCCTTGACGTTGTCATGGCCACGCAAAAAATTCGCTCGAAAGAGTTGGCCAGCCTGCTGGGCATCACCGAGGCCAACCTGTCATTACTGAAAAATGGCAAGGTCAAGGGCGTGAAAATGGCCACCTTGGACAAGCTCTGCGCAGCACTCGATTGCCAGCCAGGCGATTTGCTGGAATACCAGAAAGACTGAACCTTGCGCATCCGCGCGAGTTAATTGTCGTCAGTCCACAGCGTTTTACTCTTATTCAATCCTTAGTTTGTAAGGCGACTTTGTCATGACCCGGTTTTTATTCTGCGCGCTGTTTTTACTGACAGCGTTGATCAGCGGCTGCGCCACGCAAATGGACGTAGCGCTAAATGCCACACCTGATCCGGATTATCATTTTGATCGAAAGGCAACTGTGCTGGTGACGTCTGTAGGCGGCAGTGACGAAAACGCGCTTAATGCCCGCTACTATCTTCGCGACATGGTTAATGCGTTGAAAGACAGGGGCTACCAAGAGGTTTATACCGACGCCAGTCTGCCGAAGAACCATGCGCCGATAAAAATGACCGTCAGCCTCGATGTCGGCAGCCGACAGGTGACTTACCGATATACCGCCACCGAGTATGGGCAAGTGCCGACCAGCACCTCTACCGTGTGCAAGACCAGCAAGAAAAAGGACGATCGGCTGACGTGCACGAGTAAACCGAACACGACCTATGGTCCGATAGGTACCTCGGAGCGCACCGGTTACACCACTCTCAGCACCTTCGTTGCCACTGCACGCGATGAAGTCAGTAAGCGCCCGGTCTACCTGCTTCGCGCTTCGTCCTATAACGAAGACTGCCAATCCTCCAAGGTCGAAGACTTTCTAGTGGAGCAAGGCCTGCAGAACCTCAACTTCGAGGACCGTGTTCAGCGCAACTACACCGTCACGATGCCCGAGGGTTATCGCTGCAAATAGGCTTTGCAGGGCAACTCACAGCCTCGGCTCAACCAGCATGAGCCGAGGCTGCGAACCGTTAGACGTGCGGGTCTCCAGGCGCTTTGGTCGGCGCCGCGTATTGCGGCTTGAGATGACCGTCCTGATCCAGCAGCCAGGCATCCATGATCTGCCGCACCACAGGGCCGGCGACACGACCACCAGCCTCACCGTTCTCGATCATCACCGAGATCGCAATCTTCGGATGCTCAGCCGGCGCAAAGCCAACGAACAAGGCGTTATCGCGGTGGCGCTCGAGGGTTTTCTCGCGGTTGTAGCGTTCGCCTTGCTTGATCGCCACCACCTGCGCCGTACCACTCTTGCCAGCGATACGGTATTGCGCACCAGCCGCGGCCGCACGAGCAATGCCTCGGGCATCGTGCATCACCATCTGCATGCCGTGATTGACCTGTTCCCAATCTCGCGGATCCTTGAGCAGGATGTTCGGCATCGGATGCTCATCGACCGGGGCAACGCCATCGACGGTTTTGGCCAGGTGCGGCCGGTTCCATACACCTTTGTTGGCGATCAATGCCGTGGCCTGAGCCAGTTGCAGTGGCGTGACTTGCATGTAGCCCTGGCCGATACCGAGGATGACCGTTTCGCCCGGGTACCAGGCTTGCCGGCGAGTCGCGCGTTTCCACGCTTGCGATGGCATCAGGCCGGGCGACTCTTCGAACATGTCCAGAGAGACTTTCTCGCCGAGGCCGAACATCGCCATGTAATCGTGCAGACGATCAATACCGAGCTTGTGGGCCAGGTCATAGAAGTAGGTGTCGTTGGAACGCATGATCGCCGCGTCCATGTCCACCCAGCCGTCGCCGCTGTGGTTCCAGTTGCGGTACTTGTGATCGAAGTCCGGGAGCTGGTAATAACCGGGGTCGAAGACGCGGGTTTGCGGCGTCACCACACCGGCATCGAGGCCAGCGATGGCCACTTCTGGCTTGATGGTCGATCCCGGGGCGTAAAGTCCGCGCAGTACACGGTTGAACAGCGGCCGGTCGATCGAATCCCGCAGTGCCGAGTATTCCTTGGAGCTGATACCGGTGACGAACAAATTCGGGTCGAAGCTCGGATTGCTGACCATGGCCAACACTTCACCGGTCGACGGATCGAGCGCTACCACGGAACCACGACGATCACCCAGCGCGGCTTCGGCGGCTTCCTGCAGCTTGATATCAAGGCTCAGGACGATGTTCTGGCCGGGGACCGGGTCGGTGTGTTTGAGCACGCGGAGTACGCGTCCTTGGGCGTTGGTTTCCACCTCTTCGTAACCCACGTGGCCGTGTAGCTGGGCTTCATAGAAACGTTCGATGCCGGTTTTGCCAATCGATTGGGTACCGCGGTACTCCACCGAGTCGAGGGTTTTGGATTCTTTTTCGTTGATCCGGCCGACGTAACCGATCGAGTGGGCGAAGTGCGCGCCGAGTGGGTAATGGCGGACAAATTGCGGCTCGACATCCAGGCCCGGGAGGCGGAACTCGTTGACGGCCAGTACGGCAATTTGCTCTTCCGTCAGCTCATAGAACAGCGTCACCGGCGTAAACGGGTGGCGGGACTGCTTCATGGCTTTATCGAAGACTGTGCGATCTTCCGCAGGCAGGTGCAGGAGATTGATGACTTCGTCCAGTTCTTGATTGACGTCGGTGGCGCGTTCGCGGGTGATGGTCAGGTTGAAACTGGGACGGTTATCCGCGAGCAGTACACCATTGCGATCGTAGATCAAGCCGCGTGTCGGCGGGATCGGCAAGACGTGGACGCGATTGTTTTCAGAGATGGTCGAGTGGTAGTCGAATTCCACCACTTGCAGGATGTACAGGCGCACGACCAGGGCGCAGCTAACGGCGAAGACGAACATGGCGCAAGCGATCAACCGTTTGTTGACCAGACGCGTCTCTTTTTCGTGATCCTTGATCGGGATGGGCTCAGGCATTTCTACAGCAACTCTTTGACATAAACATAAATGAGTGCCGATCCATGGGCATGACATCAGTCCGTTAAAAACGAGCTGCACCATACCAAAAACTGCCCGGTCACTCAGAAGGAATTTCCCCAATGGCGTCTCTTGCGACGGTTGGGGGCAGGTCAATGCGCTTGAAAATCTTTCCTGCGGACAAAACAAAACCCCAACTGCTTTCGCAATTGGGGTTTCGGAAT
>NZ_JBSVXS010000168.1:0-8532 GCF_054070155.1 Pseudomonas sp. SDT291_1_S447 | reverse complement strand
ATATCAGGCAAAAGTCAGTTGAGGGCTTCCCCTCAACCATAGAATCTCCCACAGGAGATCGGTGGGGTTCAGAGAACCATCGCGGCCACCCAGCCGAACGCCAGCAACGGCAGGTTGTAGTGCAGGAACGTCGGCACCACGGTGTCCCAGATGTGGTGATGCTGGCCGTCGATGTTCAGGCCGGAGGTCGGGCCGAGGGTCGAATCCGAGGCTGGCGAACCGGCATCGCCCAGCGCGCCGGCGGTACCAACGATGCACACGATAGCGATCGGGCTGAAGCCCAGTTGCACGCACAGCGGCACGAAAATCACCGCCAGGATCGGCACTGTCGAGAAGGATGAGCCGATGCCCATGGTCACCAGCAACCCCACCAGCAACATCATCAAGGCGCCGATGCCCTTGCTGTGATCGATCCACGCCGCCGACGTTTGCACCAGTGTCTGCACTTCCCCGGTGGCCTTGATCACTTCGCCGAAACCGGAAGACGCGATCATGATGAAGCCGATCATCGCCATCATCTTCATGCCTTCGGTGAACAGATCGTCGGTCTCACGCCACTTGACGATGCCGGACGCCGAGAAGATCAGGAAGCCAGCCAGCGCGCCGATAATCATCGAGTCCAGCAACAACTGAATAATGAACGCGGCGGCAATCGCCACACCGGCAATCATCAGGCTGAGCGGGTTGTACTGCACCGCCACCTGTTCGACTTGCTCGATCTTCGCCAGGTCATAAACGCGTTTCTTGCGGTAGCTGATAAAGGCAATGCCCAGCCCCACCAACATGCCCAGCGCCGGAATGCCCATGGCGTGGGTGACGTTGATGCCACTGATGTCGACGCCACTGCGCGCAACATTCGCCAACAAAATCTCATTGAGGAAAATGTTACCGAAGCCTACCGGGAGGAACATGTACGGCGTGATCAGACCGAATGTCATGACACAGGCGATCAAGCGACGGTCGAGTTGCAGCTTGGTCAGTACATAGAGAAGTGGCGGCACCAGCAGCGGAATGAACGCGATGTGGATCGGCAGGATGTTCTGCGAAGCGATCGCCACCACCCATAACAGGCCGATCAGCAGCCATTTGACGCTGCCACCGCCGGTCGCGTGCTGACGATCAACCATCGCCAACGCCTTGTCGGCCAGCGCGTGGGCCAGGCCGGACTTGGCAATCGCCACGGCGAAAGCGCCGAGCAACGCGTAGGACAACGCCACCGTCGCGCCGCCGCCCAGGCCACTGTTGAACGCCTTGAGCGTGGCGTCGATGCCCAGACCACCGGTCAGACCGCCGACCAGCGCGCCGACGATCAAAGCGATCACGACGTGCACGCGGGACAGGCTGAGCACCAGCATGACGCCGACTGCCGCTATGACTGCATTCATTTCACTACCTCGAAAAACACTGCGGTGGAAACCACACCGCCAGACAGGATGAGTCCGCACAGGTTGACCGGCGGATTTGCAAAGAGGGTCTTATTAGAAGGGCGCGCACTGTGAATGAAGCAGCGGCAAGCTGCAAGTCACAAGCGGCAAGCTTTTGCGTTTTTTCACTTGCAGCTTGCGGCTGGAAGCTCAAGAAAGCTGCTCTTGGGCCGTTACATTGCAAAGTCTCAGATATTTATCGAATAAGGACGTCTCCATGTCGCTCAGACAACTTTCCATCCAATGGAAAATCACCCTGCTCGCCGGCCTCTGCCTGGCCGGTATCGTGACCCTGTTGGTCGGTCTTTCGCTGTATCGCATGGAGCACAGTTCTGCACTGGTGAAAGCTTCGAGCATGGAAATGCTCACCGAGTCGGCGCAAGCGCGCATCGAGTCGCAAGGTGAAGTGCAGGCCGCCGGCATTCGCCAGCAGTTCATGGACGCCTATCAATATGGCCACGGCTTCTCGCGACAGGTGCTGTTTCTGCGCGAACAAGCCGAGAAGCGTTTCCTCGATGCCTTCGACCTGCGTGAGGACATGACCCGTCAGGTCAAATCGGCGCTGCAAGCCAACCCGGACTTGCTCGGCCTGTCGCTGGTGTTCGAAGCCAACGCCCTGGACGGCAAGGACGAATTGTTCGCCGGCCAAGCCGAATTAGGCAGCAATGACAAGGGCCGTTTCGCCCTGTACTGGTCGCAACCGACGCCAGGTAAAGTCACCTCGATGGCCCTGCCGGAAAGCGACATGGCCGACACCAGCACCGGCCCTAGCGGCCAAGCTGCGAACGCCTGGTTTACCTGCCCGCGTGCCACGCTCAAACCGTGTGTAATCGAACCGTACTTCTATGTGATCGACGGCCAGAAGGTGCTGATGACCAGCATCGTCTTCCCGCTGATGGTCAACGGTAAAGTCATCGCCTCGCTGTCGGTCGACATCAACCTCAACAGCCTGCAAGCGATCAGTCAGGGCGCGAGCAAGAAACTCTATGACGGCCAGACCGCCGTGAGCATCATCAGCCCCGCCGGCCTGCTCGCCGGTTACAGCCCGGACGCCGGCAAACTCAGCCAGCGTCTGGATGCCGTGGACAAAATCAGCGGCGCCGAACTGCTTAGCAAACTCGCTTCCACCAGCAGCGTCAGCAGCCTGCACAGCAACGGTCAGTTGAAAGTGCTGTCGCCGTTCCCGCCGATTCCCGGCGGCCCGTCGTGGGGCGTTTTGCTCGATGTACCGGAGAAAGTCCTGGTCAGCCGTGCCGAAGCGCTCAAGCAACAACTGGACGCGAGCAACAACTCCGGCACGCTGATCGAATTGAGTCTCGGCGTGCTGGCCGCGCTAATCGGCTTGCTGCTGGTGTGGCTGATGGCGCGCAGCGTGACCAAACCGATCCTCGGCGTAGCACACATGCTCGAAGATATCGCCAGCGGTGAAGGTGATCTGACCCGCCGTCTGGCCTACGACAAGCAGGACGAACTGGGTCAGTTGGCCGGTTGGTTCAACAAGTTCCTCGACAAGTTGCAGCCGATCATCGCCGAAGTGAAACGCTCGGTGCAGGACGCGCGCAACACCGCCGATCAGTCCTCAGCGATTGCGACCCAGACCAGCGCCGGCATGGAGCAGCAATATCGGCAGGTCGATCAGGTCGCCACTGCCTCCCACGAAATGAGCGCCACCGCACAAGACGTCGCCCGCAGCGCCGCGCAGGCTGCCGAAGCGGCCAAGGATGCTGATCGCGCGACCCGCCAGGGCCTGACCGTGATCGACCGCACTACCGCGAGCATCGACACCCTCGCCGCCGACATGAGCGCGGCGATGGTGCAAGTCGAAGGTCTGGCGGCCAACAGCGAGAAGATCGGCGCGGTGCTGGAAACCATTCGTGCCATCGCCGAACAAACCAACTTGCTGGCGCTCAACGCCGCGATCGAAGCGGCGCGTGCCGGTGAGGCCGGACGTGGTTTTGCCGTGGTCGCCGACGAAGTCCGCAACCTCGCCCGCCGCACACAGGAATCGGTGGAAGAGACCCGTCAGGTCATCGAGCAGTTGCAGAGCGGTACACAGGATGTGGTCGGGTCGATGGGCAACAGCCATCGTCAGGCTCAGGGTAGCGTTGAACAGGTTGGCCAGGCCGTGACCGCGCTGCGCCAGATTGGCGACGCGGTGACGGTGATCAGTGACATGAATCTGCAGATTGCCAGCGCGGCGGAAGAGCAGAGTGCGGTGGCCGAGGAGATCAACAACAACGTGGCGACGATCCGTGATGTAACGGAGTCGTTGTCCGGGCAGGCGAATGAGTCGGCGCGGGTGAGCCAGTCGCTCAATAGTCTGGCGAATCAGCAGCAGAGTTTGATGGATCAGTTTCGGGTGTGATTCGCAGGTTGTGGGGTGTCAGTGGGATTCCCCCCTCACCCCAGCCCTCTCCCCCCAAGGGGGGCGAGGGGGAAAGGGAGCCGATCTCCATGTTATTCAAGACCTGAGTTCGGCTCCATATTTCAGATCACGGTGATGCTTTCAAACCTGAGTTCAGACTCGGTGTTTCAAATCACGGTGATGCTTTCAAACCCTGAGTTCGACTCGGTATCTCACGTCGGTGTACCTCTCCCAGACAACGCGGTCAGTCCCCTCTCCCTCCGGGAGAGGGCTAGGGTGAGGGGCTTCTCAAAGACTCACCGCCGAGGCAACTCGATCACCACCTTCAACCCACCCCACTCACTCTCGCCCAACACCAGCAACCCGCCCCAGGTCTCGACAATATCGCGGACAATCCCCAATCCCAGACCATGCCCGTGGGTCTGCTCATCCAGCCGCGTGCCCCGGCTGAACACCTCAGTGCGCTGCTCTTCGGGAATCCCCGGGCCGTCATCTTCCACGCTCAGGGCAAAGCCGTCCGTACGTTCAATCACACTCAGACGCACTTCGGCATCCGCCCACTTGCAGGCGTTGTCCAACAGATTGCCGAGCAACTCAAGCAAATCCTCACGATCCCACGGCAACTGCAACCCCGCCGGCGCGACATAACTCAGCGCCAGATGCTCGCCATGAATCATGTTCAACGTCGCCAGCAGTCCGGGCAGTTCCGCATCGCAATCAAACAGCGCCCCCGGCAGTGCATCACCGGACAGCCGTGCCCGGTTCAATTCACGATTGAGCCGTTGCTGCACCTGCTCCAGCTGTTCCTTGAGCACCTTGCGCAACTCGGGATGCGCATCGAGTTTTTCACTGGAAGCCAGGCTCAACAACACCGCCAGCGGCGTTTTCAACGCGTGCCCGAGATTGCCCAAAGCATTGCGCGAGCGCTTGAGGCTGTCTTCAGTGTGCGCCAGCAAATGGTTGATCTGCGCCACCAGCGGCTCCAGTTCCACCGGCACCTGATCATCCAGTTGCGAGCGCTGGCCCTGCTGCAATTGCGCGATCTGCTCGCGAGCCCTTTCCAGCGGCTTCAACGCGCGGCGTACGGTCAAGCGCTGCAAGAACAGAATCAGCAGCAACGCCGCCAGACCAAGGCCAAGGCCGATCTGACGCATGCGCTGAAAGCTCTCACGTACCGGCGTGTAATCCTGCGCGACGCTGATCGAAATCGATTGGCCCAGACGCCGATAGTCCGAGCGCAGCACCAGTAATTGCTGACCGTCCGGGCCCAGTTGCAGATTGCTGTGCAGACCGGGATGGTCGAGTAGCGGCAGATCCTGATCCCACAACGAGCGTGAACGCCAATGGCTGTCGGCAAAATCAATGCGGAAATAGTGCCCGGAAAACGGCCGCTGATAGGCCGGTGAAAGATGACGCTCATCCAGCTGCAAACCCTGCGGGCCGCGCACCAGCGCCACCAGCAAACTTTCGCTGTCATTGCGCAGACCGGCTTCGAGATAACGCTGCAAACCCACTTCGAACAACCACAGACTGGTTTGCGCCACCACTACACCGACGACCACCATCACGCTGATCAAACCCAGGCTCAAACGGCGCTGGATCGACCTCACGAAGCTTGCCCGCCGAACAGGTAACCCTGGCCGCGACGGGTTTCGATCACGCTTTTGCCGAGCTTGCGGCGCAAGTGATTGACGTGAACTTCGAGGACGTTGGAATCGCGCTCGGTTTCGCCGTCGTAGAGGTGTTCGGCGAGGTGGCTTTTGGAGAGGATCTGTTCCGGGTGCAGCATGAAATAGCGCAGCAGGCGGAATTCCGCGGCGGTCAGTTGAATGTCGGCGCCATCGCGCACCACGCATTGCCGACCCTCGTCCAGATGCAGGCCGGCCGCCTGCAATGTCGGCTGATTGGCCTGGCCTTTGGAGCGGCGCAACAATGATTGAATGCGCAGTTGCAGCTCTTCAGGATGGAACGGTTTGGTCAGGTAATCGTCAGCGCCAGCCTTCAAGCCCTCGATGCGTTCGGCCCAGGAATCGCGCGCCGTGAGGATCAGCACCGGGATCGCCAGACCGCCGGCGCGCCATTGCGCCAGCACTTCAAGGCCCGGCACGCCGGGCAGGCCGAGGTCGAGAATGATCAGGTCATAGGGCTCGCTGCTGCCCTGATACAGCGCATCACGACCGTCCGCCAGCCAATCCACAGCGTAGCCTTGGCGTTGCAGGCCGGCGAGCAGTTCGTCGGCCAGCGGTACATGGTCTTCCACCAATAGCAAACGCATCGATCAATCTTCCTTGTCTTTCACAAGTTCGCCGGTATCGGCCTTCAAATGCAGCTCACGGGCGACACCTTCGACGGTGAGCAACTCGACTTCATAAATGTAGACGTCGTGTTTTTCTTCCAGCTCGACTTCCAGCAACTTTGCGCCGGGATAGCGATCCATCGCCTGCTGCAGCACTTGCTCCAGTGGCAGGATCACGCCCTGCTTGCGCAGATTCAGGGCTTCGTCCGGACCGAGGTCGCGAGCCATCGCCGTCGAGCAACACATCACCAGCGCCAACGCCGTGCGGCGGGTGGCGCGAACATTAACCTTCATTACGTATCCTGATGATCCTTGAGAACCTGCCCAGTCACCGCGTCTAATTCCAGATCCCACTCCAGCCCTTGCGGATCACGCATTTCGATCTGGTAGATGTACTTGCCGTATTGCTCTTCCAGCTCGGTGTCGGTGATCGTCGAACCCGGATGTTTGGCCAGCGCGGTGGCGTTGAGCTTCTCGAAGGAGACGATAGTACCAGCGTCGCGCAGACGCAGGGCTTCGTCAGGGCCGAGATCGCGGGCGTGGGCGAGGCTGGCAGTAAAACCAATGATCGAGGCAATGGACAGGGCAGTCAGGGTTTTCATGGGGTCTCCGTATTTTTATGTGTTGCTTACGGTGGGCACCTTAGCGGGATGAACTTAACTGAAACTGAATTGCCATCATTGCTCTGAATCAACATACAACCCCTGTAGGAGTGAGCCTGCTCGCGATAGCGGTCTATCAGTCAAATAAGTGTTAACTGACACACTGCTATCGCGAGCAGGCTCACTCCTACAAGGTTTTGCAACATGTGCTTATAATTGTTTGCTTGCTAACGATCGAGACCGGTATGACCGCCATCCACATCAAATTCCCCGCCCTCACCCTCAAGGCCGGCCCGCGCGCCATGGCGCGTATCCGTGCGCAAGGCCTGAACGCTGCCGACGTCGGCACCCTGCCCGGTGCTGCCGGTGGGCCGAAGGCGTTGGGGATTCAGGGGCTGGATCTGGCGTTGTTCGGCGAATGGCTGCCCAGCGCGCCGCGCGAGCGTTCGCTGATCGGCGCCTCGGTCGGTTCCTGGCGCTTTGCCAGCGCGTGTCTGCCGGACGCCGCCGAAGGCATCCGCCGCCTCGGTCATCTGTACGCCGAGCAGAACTTCAACAAAGGCGTGACCATGGCCGAGATCAGTCAGAGCTCGCAGCGCATGCTCAATGACCTGCTCGACGGCCGCGACGCAAGCATCCTCAATAATGCCGATTACCGCTTGAACATCATGGTGGTGAAAAGTCAGGGACGTCTGGCCGATGACCATCGCGGCCGCCTCGGTCTGGCGCTGGGTTCGGTGATTGCCGACAACTTACGCGGCCGCGCACGGCTGTCGCGGCACTTCGAACGGCTGATCATCCACGACCCGCGCCTCGCCCCACCGGTGAATGCGCTGAACGATTTCCCGTCGCGCTTCGTTGCACTGAATGCCGGCAACCTGCGTCAGGCGCTGCTGGCTTCGGGTTCGATCCCGATGGTCATGGAAGGCGTGCGCGATCTGCCGGGCGCCGGTGCTGGCACGTTCCGCGATGGCGGTCTGCTCGATTATCACCTCGACCTGCCGTACAGCGGCGACGGCATCGTGCTCTATCCGCACTTCACTGATCGGGTGATTCCCGGCTGGTTCGACAAGACCCTGCCGTGGCGCAAGGCTTCGGTGGAGCGCTTGCAGGACGTGCTGCTGCTCGCGCCATCGAAGGAATATCTGGCGCGGCTGCCCTACGGCAAACTGCCCGACCGCAATGACTTCAAACGCTTCATGGGTGATGCGCCGAGCCGGCAGAAATACTGGCACGCAGCGATGGACGAAAGCCGTCGCCTCGGTGATGAGTTCCTTGAACTGACTGCCAATGGTCGCCTCGCCGAGCGCTTGCTGACCCTTTAGTCAGCACGGCCAAACACAAGCTGGTAAACTCGCCGCCTGCCCGAATCGCTGCGGCGAACACCATCTGAACAGAGCCGAAAATACCGTGGAAATCTTCAAGGAATTTACTTTCGAATCCGCCCACCGCCTGCCGCACGTCCCGGACGGCCACAAGTGCGGGCGTCTGCACGGTCACTCGTTCAAAGTGGCGCTTCACCTCAGTGGCGACCTCGATCCGCACACCGGCTGGATCCGCGATTTCTCCGAAATCAAAGCGATCTTCAAACCGCTGTACGAGCGTCTCGATCACAACTACCTGAACGACATTCCCGGCCTGGAAAACCCAACCAGTGAAGTGCTGGCCAAATTCATCTGGAATGAAATGAAGCCGCTGCTGCCGGAACTGAGCGCGATCCGGATTCACGAGACGTGCACCAGCGGTTGCATCTATCGCGGTGAGTAACCTGGGATAGATCTCCCTTGTAGGAGCTGCCGAAGGCTGCGATCTTTTGATCTTGGTTCTTAAAAGCAAAATCAAAAG
>NZ_JBSVXS010000167.1:0-8576 GCF_054070155.1 Pseudomonas sp. SDT291_1_S447 | reverse complement strand
GGAGCCTGCTCGTGATAGCGGACTGACATTCAACAGGGATGTCGACTGATCTACCGCTATCGCGAGCAGGCTCACTCCTACAGGGTTTTGTGTGAATCCGTCAGGCCAGGGTTGGCAGGGGGCCGAGCTTGCCCTTGTGGTAAATCATCGGCGTCACCGGCTGCGCTGGCAGGATCAGGTTCTTGACCGCGCCAACGATAATCGCGTGATCACCACCGTCATATTCACGCCACAACTCGCACTCGATGATCGCCGTCGCCTTGGCGAGGATCGGGTTACCCAACTCGCTTAAATGCCACTCGATGTCCTTGGCCTTGTCCTTGCCTTTACCGGCAAATGCATAGGCCTCAGCCGTCTGGTCGGCGGACAGCAAATGGATCGCGAATTTCTTGCTGTCACGCAGCACCGGGTAGGTGTCGGAAGCATAGTTGGGGCAGAACAGCACCAGCGCCGGGTCAATCGACAGCGCACTGAAGGCGCTGGCGGTGATGCCGACGATCCCGCCTTCGGGGTCGACGGTGGTGACCACCGTGACGCCGGACGGGAACGAGCTCATGACGTCTTTGTAAATGCCGGGTTCGATCATTTCGCAGGACTCCTAGCGCATCACAAACGGATCAGGCATTGGCGCCTGGGAAAGGTTGATCCACACCGTTTTCAGTTCGGTGTAGGCCAGCACCGAATCGATGCCGCTTTCGCGTCCATAGCCACTGTTCTTGAAACCGCCGATCGGCGCCATCGCCGACACCGCGCGGTAAGTGTTGACCCAGATAATCCCCGAGCGCACATCGCGAGCGAGGCGATGCGCCCGGCCCAAATCACGCGTCCAGATGCCGGCGGCGAGGCCGAACTGCGAGTCGTTGGCGATCGCCAGCGCTTCGGCTTCATCTTTGAAACGGATCACCGAAGCCACCGGGCCAAAGACTTCTTCCTGCATGATCTTCATCGAATTGCGGTCGCATTCGAACAGCGTTGGCTCATAGAACCAGCCTTCGCCGAGATCGGTTGGCCGCTTGCCGCCGGTACGCAAACGCGCGCCCTCGGCGATGGCATCGGCGACCAAACCTTCGACCACCGCCAGTTGCTGCGCGGTGGCCATCGGGCCCATTTCACTGTTGTCTTCCTGCGGGTTGCCGATGCGAATGCGCTGGGCGCGTTCGACCAGTCGATTGACGAACTCGTCGTAGATCTCGTCCTGCACCAACAGCCGCGAACCGGACACGCAGCTCTGACCGGAAGCGGCGTAGATCCCGGCAATCGCGCCGTTGATCGCGCTGTCCAGGTCGGCGTCGGCGAAGATGATATTCGGCGACTTGCCGCCCAGTTCCAGCGACAGCTTGGCGAAGTTCTCGGCGCTGCTGCGCACCACATGCCGCGCTGTCGCCGCGCCGCCGGTGAAGGCGATTTTGCGGATCAGCGGATGGCGGGTGAGGGCGGCGCCGGTGCTCGGGCCGTAACCGGTGACAACGTTGACCACTCCCGGCGGAATTCCCGCTTCGAGAGCCAGACGTGCCAGTTCAAGAATGGTCGCCGAAGCGTGCTCGGACGGCTTGATCACAATCGTGTTGCCGGCGGCGAGGGCCGGGGCCAGTTTGATCGCGGTCAGATAAAGCGGGCTGTTCCACGGAATGATCGCGGCCACCACACCCATCGCTTCGTGCACGGTATAGGCGAACAGATCAGGCTTATCCAGTGGCAGCGTGCCGCCTTCAAGCTTGTCGGCAAGGCCGGCGGTGTAGTGAAAGAACTCCGGCAGATAACTGACCTGGCCACGGGTTTCGCGGATCAGCTTGCCGTTGTCGCGGCTTTCCAGCTGCGCCAGTTGTTCCTTGTTTTCCGCGATCAAATCACCGAGACGACGCAGTAACTTGCCGCGTGCGGTGGCGGTCAGGCCGCGCCACGCCGGGCTGTCGAAAGCAGTCTGTGCCGATTGCACGGCGCGCTCGACGTCCGCCTCATCAGCGTCGGGCAGCTCGGCCCAGGCTTGCGCCGTGGCCGGGTTGAGGCTTTCGAAGGTCTTGCCGGAGAGGGCGTCGACCCATTCTCCGCCGATGCACATCTGGAAGCGTGCGAGTGTCATGCAACGATCCCCTTTATATGGTTTTGTCGGGAGTGTGCGAATTGGAGAAATTCCAACAGCGTCTGATTGACCAGACGCGGCGACTCTACGGGCATCATATGCCGTTGCTCGGGCAGCACGGCAACCTTTGCACCGGGGATGCGTCGAGCCAGTTGCTCGGCCATTTCCGGAGTCGAACCCGGGTCGAGTTCGCCGGTGGCGATCAGCGTCGGCGCCTGAATGCTGCCCAGGTCGTCAACGCGGTACATGTCTTGGGTGGCGAACAATTCGTAAGTGGTCAGGTAGCCTTGCGGATCATTGCCGGCGAGGGTCTGGCGAATCGCCGCGATCTGCGCCGGATTAGCCGCCTGATATTCGCGGCTGAACCAGCGTGACAGCGCCGCTTCGGCATTGGCATCCGGGCCGTGTTCGGCCGCTTGCGCGGTGCGCGCGATGACGCCGGCACGCTGTTCTTCGCTGCGGTTGAACACGCTGTTCAACACCACCAGGCTTTGCAGGCGCTGCGGATAATGCAGGGCAAAGGCCCGCGCGACCAGACCGCCCATGGAGAAACCGATCACCGCTGCCTGGGGCAGATTCAGATGATCAAGCAGCTCTAGCAACTGATCGGCGTAACCGAGCAGATTGGTGCCGCTGGCCGGTCGCGGGCTGGCGCCATGCCCGAGCATGTCGTAGGCGATCACCCGGTATTGGCTGGACAGGCCGACAATCTGCCCGCCCCACATTTCTTTGTTCAGGCCCACGCCGTGGATCAAAACCACGGGCTGGCCTTGGCCGGTCGCCAGGTAACTGGTGCCAGCCGGGGTGAGTTCAGCGGTGAGCCGAATCATGGAGCGCTCCTGCAGTGCCTTTTTATTGTGATTACTGGGCCTTTTCGGCGGCCAGTTCTTCCAGATCGATGTAGCGGTTACCGATGCGCGGGTGCAGGCGACCACCGTCGGCGCAACCCAGCACGACGACGATTTCGTCGGCGCGCGGCGCGTCTTCGATCTGCATTTCCAGGGTGATGTAGTGCGAACGCTGACCTTCGTCGTCCTTGTGCATCATCGGGATCTGAATCGAAGTGCCCGGGCCGCCGCGCTTGTTGGTGAAGCTCAGGTAGCTCTTGGCGTTGACGGCTTCGCGGTAGTGATTGCCGAAGCGCAGGGTGTGGATCACGGCGGAGGCGTGTTCGATCTCGCCATCGGCGCCAACCACGGCGGCTTTGCCATAGGCCTCGATTTTTTCCGCACCGCCGATGATGCCGACCAGACGCTCGACCATCAGCGCACCGAGGTCGGAGCAGTTGGCGCGGATCTGCGGCTTGAGGTCTTCCACGAAACCGTTGCCCACCCATGGGTTTTTCATCACCACGGCGAGACCGACCATGGTCACTGGCTTGTCGGTGGCTTTGCCGCCTTCGATGAAGGTTTCTTCGACATAGCTGACGATCTTGCGAATTTCGAAACTCATGAGCTGCTCCGTAGGGGGATTGAGAGTGTCTGTGCGTCTGATGGTATACCATAATACCGATCGTGCAAGTCCCCTCGACGACTTTTGCCGCATCACCCCGGCGAATGGTCATGTATTCAAATTCCAAAGCCCCCATCAACCCCTGTGGGAGCGAGCTTGCTCGCGAAGAGGCCCTTTCAGTCGACATCTTCATTGCCTGACCCAGCGCTTTCGCGAGCAAGCTCGCTCCCACAGGGGAATTTCTTCGTTACAGAAGGCCGCTTTCGGTTAACAAAAGATAACGTGGCGCCGATTGTCAGACGTTTCGAAAGCCCGATAGGATGAGCCAGCTTCCGAAGTGGCTCTGGATTGCGGGTTTCAGGACTATGCTCCTGAGCAGCCATCAGCGGAGCACACTTGCGGCGCCCTTGAAGGCCAGATGGCCTAACAATAATAAAGAGGGGAAGGTCTATGAGTCGTTGCCGCCCGCCGGCGTTACGCAACACCGCGTTGCTGGCCACAGCACTCTCGCTGCTGGGCTTTGCCACGTTATCGGCACCGGTGATTGCCGCCGAGGCCCCGGCTGACGTGGTCTATGCCACCGAATCTACTAAAGCCGCGAAAAGCCTGATTCTCGATGTCGTCCACGCTGGCGCGCGCCTGGTCGCGGTCGGCGATCGCGGGCACATTCTCTATTCCGATGACCAGGGCAAAACCTGGACGCAAGCCAAAGTGCCGACCCGGCAACTGCTGACGGCGGTGTACTTTGTCGACGACAAGCACGGCTGGGCGGTCGGCCACGACGCGCAAATCCTCGCCAGCGCAGACGGCGGTCTGACCTGGACCAAGCAATTCGAAGACCTCAAACGTGAATCGCCGCTGCTCGACGTCTGGTTCAAGGACGTCAACAGCGGCCTTGCCGTGGGCGCGTACGGCGCGCTGCTTGAAACCACCGACGGCGGTAAAAACTGGGAAGACGTCAGCGACCGCCTCGACAACGAAGATCAATTCCACCTTAACGCCATCGCCGCGGTGAAGGACGCCGGGCTGTTTATCGTCGGCGAGTCGGGCAGCATGTTCCGCTCCGCCGACGACGGTCAGACCTGGGAAAAACTCGAAGGCCCGTACGAAGGTTCGCTGTTCGGCGTGATCGGCACGGCGCAGGCGCAAACCCTGCTGGCCTACGGCTTGCGCGGCAATCTTTATCGCTCCACGGATTTCGGCAGCACCTGGGAGCAGGTCGAACTGAAAGCTGCACGCGGGGCGCTGGAGTTCGGCCTGTCAGGTGCGACCCTCCTTGAAGACGGCTCGATCGTCATCGTCGGCAACGGCGGTTCGGTGATCAGCAGCAGCGACAACGGCGAGACCTTCAGCGTCTTTAACCGTCCGGACCGCATCTCGCTGTCATCGGTCACCGCTGCCGGCGACGGCAACCTGATTCTGAGCGGGCAGGGTGGTCTTCACACCACACAGCCGAACGGTGCCGAGATCAATAACAAGAAGGCGGGGCTATGACTTCCTTGATCACTCCTCAGCAGGACAAGGCGACGTTTCTTGAACGCCTGATTTTCAACAATCGCCCGGCAGTGATCCTGATCTGTCTGGTGGTGAGCATTTTCCTGTTCTGGCAGGCGACGCTGATCCGGCCGTCAACCAGTTTTGAAAAAATGATCCCGCTCAAGCATCCGTTCATCGAGAAGATGATGGAGCACCGCAACGATCTGGCGAACCTGGGCAACACCGTGCGCATTTCGGTGGAAGCCAAGGACGGCGACATCTTCTCCAAGGAATACATGGAGACCCTGCGCCAGATCAACGACGAGGTGTTCTACATCTCCGGCGTTGACCGCTCCGGCCTGAAGTCGCTGTGGAGCCCGAGCGTGCGCTGGACCGAAGTGACCGAAGAGGGTTTTGCCGGCGGTGAAGTGATCCCGCAGAGCTACAACGGCTCGCAGGACAGCCTCGACCTGCTGCGCAACAACGTACTCAAGTCCGGCCAGGTCGGGCGGCTGGTGGCCAACGACTTCAAGTCGAGCATCGTCGACATCCCGCTGCTGGAGTCCTACCCGGATCCGGAAGACCAGGGCAAGTTGCTCGCGCTGGACTATCGCAAGTTCTCCCATGAACTCGAAGACAAGATCCGCAACAAGTTCGAAGCACAGAACCCCAACGTCAAAATCCACATCGTCGGTTTCGCCAAGAAGGTCGGCGACCTGATCGACGGTCTGGTGATGGTGGTGCTGTTCTTCGGAATCGCTTTCGTCATCACCCTGATCCTTCTGTTGTGGTTCACCAACTGCGTGCGCAGCACCATTGCGGTGTTGAGTACGACGCTGGTGGCGGTGGTCTGGCAACTCGGTTTGATGCACTTTTTCGGATTCGGACTTGATCCGTATTCGATGCTGGTGCCGTTCCTGATCTTCGCCATTGGTATTTCCCACGGCGTGCAGAAGATCAACGGTATCGCCCTGCAATCCAGCGAGGCCGACAACGCCCTGACCGCAGCGCGGCGTACCTTCCGGCAACTGTTTCTGCCGGGGATGATCGCGATTCTGGCGGATGCGGTGGGCTTCATCACGCTGCTGATCATCGACATCGGCGTGATCCGTGAACTGGCGATTGGCGCGTCGATCGGCGTGGCGGTGATCGTGTTCACCAACCTGATTCTGCTGCCGGTGGCGATTTCCTATGTCGGCATCAGTAAACGGGCGATCGCCAAGAGCAAGAAGGACGCCAACCGCGAACACCCGTTCTGGCGCCTGCTGTCGAACTTCGCCAACCCGAAAGTCGCACGCATCTCGGTGCTGCTGGCGCTGATCGCCTTCGGTGGCGGCCTCTGGTACAGCCAGAACCTGAAAATTGGTGACCTCGATCAGGGCGCACCGGAACTGCGTCCGGACTCGCGCTACAACAAGGACAACAATTTCATCATCAGCAATTACTCCACCAGCTCTGACGTATTGGTGGTGATGGTCAAGACCAAGGCCGAAGGCTGTTCGCGTTATGAGGCCATGGCGCCGATCGATCAGTTGATGTGGAAGATGCAGAACACCGAGGGCGTGCAGTCGGCGATCTCACTGGTGACCGTGTCCAAGCAGATGATCAAGGGCATGAACGAGGGCAACCTGAAATGGGAAACCCTGTCGCGCAACCCGGACGTGCTGAACAACTCGATTGCCCGCGCTGACGGTCTGTACAACAACAGTTGCTCGCTGGCGCCGGTGCTGGTGTTCCTCAACGATCACAAGGCCGAAACCCTCGATCGGGCGGTGCATGCGGTGCAGGAATTTGCCCAGGAGAATAACAAGGACGGTCTGGAATTCATCCTCGCCGCCGGTAATGCCGGCATCGAAGCGGCCACCAACGAAGTCATCAAACAGGCTGAGCTGACCATCCTGATTCTGGTGTACATCTGCGTGGCGGTGATGTGCATGATCACCTTCCGCTCGTGGGCGGCGACCCTGTGCATCGTCCTGCCGCTGGTACTGACCTCGGTACTCGGCAACGCGCTGATGGCGTTCATGGGCATCGGCGTGAAGGTTGCGACCTTGCCGGTGGTGGCGCTGGGTGTGGGGATTGGTGTCGACTACGGCATCTACATCTACAGCCGCCTGGAAAGTTTCCTGCGTGCCGGGCTGCCGTTGCAGGAAGCCTATTACCAGACGCTGAAATCCACCGGTAAAGCGGTGCTGTTCACCGGCCTGTGCCTGGCGATTGGTGTGTGCACCTGGATCTTCTCGGCGATCAAGTTCCAGGCCGACATGGGCCTGATGCTGACCTTTATGCTGCTGTGGAACATGTTCGGTGCGCTGTGGCTGCTGCCGGCACTGGCGAAGTTCCTGATCAAGCCGGAGAAACTGGCGGGGCAGAAGGGCAATTCGCTGTTTGCGCATTGATCTGAAGGGCTGAAACGACAAAGCCGCAACCTTAGGGTTGCGGCTTTTTTTGTGGCTCAAGATCAACAGCCCCTCACCCTAACCCTCTCCCGGAGGGAGAGGGGACTGACCGAGTGGTGCGGCTTGATACATCGACCTGAAATACCGAGTTGATTATGGATTCACAGCAGATCGTTCGACTTGAGATACCGAGTCGATTATGGATTCACTGCAAATCTTTCAAGTCGGCGTAAATCCCAAATATCCCCCAATCGGTCCCCTCTACCTCTGGGAGAGGGCTAGGGTGAGGGCAAGCAGTCTCAAGCCTTAAGTAAGTTCAGCGCCAAGCACAACACTCAACGCACTACGCGCATCATCCAACTGCACCAACGTCGCATGCCGAGCCCCCAGCGCATCCCGATTCTCGATGGCGGTCAAAATCGCCTTATGCCGCGGCAACGCCAATTCATGCAGATTCGGCCGCTGATTCGAATGCTTCAACGCCTCGGCAATCGCCACCGACAACATGTTGCACAGGTTCGCCAGCAAATCATTGTGCGTCGCATCGGCAATCCGGCTATGGAAATCCAGATCCGGCTGCAACAACGCTTCCGGCGTCGGCGCCGCTTCCATGCGCTGGTACGCCTCACCAATCGCCGCGATATCGGCATCGGTGGCGTGCTGAGCGGCGAGGGCGGCAGCGGCCGGTTCGATAATGCTGCGCACACTGGTCAGCACATTGAAAAACTCATTTTGCGGGCTGCTTTGCATCAGCCAGTGCAGCACGTCCGGGTCGAGCATGTGCCACTCGCGGCGGGCCTTGACCACCGTGCCGACGCGTGGCTTGGAATACACCAGACCTTTGGCGACCAACACCCGCGTGGCTTCGCGCAACACCGGCCGGCTGACCGCGTATTCCTCGCAGAGCAGGGCTTCGGCGGGCAGTTTGTCGTCGGGCTTGAAGCGTCCGGAGACGATCTGCATGCCCAGTTCCTGGACGATGCGCGAGTGCATGCTTTTGCGGTCGGAGGGTTTGCGGTAATCCATGGGGAACGGCGCGATCCTGAGCGATGGAGATGCCGCGCATCATAGCAGGCACGGCACAATCTTGAGGGAGTACACAAAACCAAATGTAGGAGTGAGCCTGCTCGCGATAGCGGTGTATCAGATGAACAATTGTTAACTGACAC
>NZ_JBSVXS010000166.1:0-8715 GCF_054070155.1 Pseudomonas sp. SDT291_1_S447 | reverse complement strand
GAATATCAGGCAAAAGTCAGTTGAGGGCTTCCCCTCAACCATAGAATCTCCCACAGGGGCAGTGTTGCAGGCATAAAAAAACCCGCCTGAAGAGGCGGGTTTTTTATTGGCTAACCGAAGATCACTCTTCGATGTTGCCCATGGCGGTGGTGTTGAAACCGCCGTCTACGTACATGATTTCACCGCTGATGCCCGACGCCAGGTCGGAGCACAGGAAGGCGCCGGCGTTGCCGACTTCGTCGATGGTGACGTTGCGACGCAGCGGGGTTTGCGCTTCGTTGGCGGCCAGCATCTTGCGGAAGTTCTTGATGCCCGACGCTGCCAGGGTACGGATCGGGCCAGCCGATACGCAGTTGACGCGGGTGCCGTCCGGGCCCAGGGAGCCGGCCAGGTAACGTACGCCAGCTTCCAGCGAAGCCTTGGCCATGCCCATCACGTTGTAGTTAGGCATGGTGCGCTCGGCGCCCAGGTACGACAGGGTCAGCAGGCTGCCGTTGCGGCCTTTCATCATTTCGCGGCCGGCTTTGGCCAGGGCCACGAAGCTGTAGGCGCTGATGTCGTGAGCGATGCGGAAACCGTCACGGGTGGTGGCTTCGGTGAAGTCGCCGTCCAGTTGGTCGCCCGGGGCGAATCCTACGGAGTGGACGATGCAGTCCAGGCCGTCCCACTTCTTGCTCAGTGCTTCGAAGACCTTGGCGATTTCTTCATCGCTGGCCACGTCGCACGGGAAGCACAGCTCAGGGCTCGAACCCCAGCCTTGAGCGAATTCTTCAACACGACCTTTCAGTTTGTCGTTCTGATAAGTGAAGGCAAGCTCAGCGCCCTCGCGATGCATGGCGGCAGCGATGCCGGATGCGATGGACAGCTTGCTGGCGACACCGACGATCAGTACGCGCTTACCGGCGAGAAAACCCATGTGTTGCTCCTCTTTCAGGTTATTGCGCAGTGGCTGGTGCCAAAAAAGCGGCTTCCAGCAACTGCTGTGTATACGGATGTTGGGGGGCGGCAAAAATACTTTGCGCGTCTCCCTGTTCGACCACTTGGCCATGCTTGACCACCATCAACTGGTGGCTCAGCGCTTTGACGACAGCCAGGTCATGGCTGATAAACAAATACGTCAGGTTGTACTTGGCTTGCAGTGAACGCAACAGCTCCACCACTTGCCGCTGCACCGTCCGGTCGAGCGCCGACGTCGGCTCGTCCAGCAGGATCAGCGCCGGTTTCAGCACCAAAGCCCGGGCAATGGCGATTCGTTGCCGTTGCCCACCGGAAAATTCGTGGGGGTAGCGGTGCCGGGTTTCCGGATCCAGACCTACCTCCTTCAATGCCGCAATAATCGCCGCCTCTTGCTCCTCGGCGGTGCCCATCTTGTGAATCCGCAGGCCTTCGCCAACGATATCGCTGACACACATGCGCGGGCTCAGGCTGCCAAACGGGTCCTGAAACACCACCTGCATCTCCCGGCGCAACGGGCGAACCTCGTTCTGCGTCAGGCAGTCTAGCTGTTTGCCTTCAAAGCGGATCGCGCCTTTGCTGCCAATCAGCCGCAAAATCGCCAGACCCAGCGTGGATTTACCGGAACCGCTTTCCCCGACAATCCCCAGAGTCTGACCCTGAGGCAGGCTGAAATTGATGCCGTCCACTGCCTTGACGTGATCCACCGTGCGCTTGAACAGGCCTTTCTTAATCGGGAACCAGACTTTCAGGTCCTCGACCTCAAGCAGCGGCGCGCCGATTTTATTGCTTGCCGGGCCTCCGCTGGGCTCCGCGCCGAGCAATTCCCGAGTGTACGGATGCTGCGGCGAACGGAACAGCTCTGCGCACGATGCCTGTTCGACGATGCAACCGCGCTGCATGACACATACGCGATGCGCAATTCTTCGCACCAGGTTCAAATCGTGACTGATCAGTAACAGCGACATGCCCAATCTGGCCTGCAATTCCTTGAGCAAATCGAGGATTTTCAGCTGAACGGTCACGTCCAAAGCGGTGGTCGGCTCATCGGCAATCAACAATTCCGGTTCGTTGGCCAAGGCCATGGCGATCATCACCCGTTGGCGCTGGCCGCCGGACAATTCGTGGGGCAGGGCCTTGAGACGCTTGTGCGGCTCAGGGATGCCGACCATCTCCAACAGCTCCAGCGTACGCTTGGTGGCTACTTTGCCGGTCAGGCCCTTGTGGATGCCGAGCACTTCGTTGATCTGCTTCTCGATCGAGTGCAGCGGATTCAGCGAGGTCATCGGTTCCTGAAAGATCATCGCGATGCGGTTGCCACGAATATGGCGAATGGTTTTTTCACTGAGGCCCAGCAGGTTTTGCCCGGCATAGTTGATGCTGCCGGCCGGATGGCGGGCCATCGGGTAGGGCAGCAGGCGCAGGATCGAGTGTGCGGTCACCGATTTGCCCGAGCCGGATTCGCCCACCAGCGCCAGGGTTTCGCCACGCTTGATGTCGAAACTCACGCCTTCGACGACCCGGTGCACGCGCTCGCCGAAACCGAACTCGACGGCGAGGTCGCGCACTTCGATCAGATTGTCCTGATTCATTTCACTTCCTCGGGTCGAAGGCATCGCGAGCGGACTCGCCGATAAACACCAGCAAACTCAACATCAACGCCAGCACAGCGAAGGCACTCATGCCCAGCCACGGCGCTTGCAGGTTGGATTTACCCTGGGCGACCAGTTCACCCAGCGACGGACTGCCGGCCGGCAAGCCGAAACCGAGGAAGTCCAAAGCGGTGAGGGTACCGATGGCGCCGGTGAGGATGAACGGCATAAACGTCATGGTCGAGACCATCGCGTTGGGCAGGATGTGGCGGAACATGATCGCGCCGTTCTGCATGCCCAGCGCCCGCGCCGCGCGCACGTATTCAAGGTTGCGGCCACGGAGGAACTCGGCGCGCACCACGTCGACCAGACTCATCCACGAGAACAGCAGCATGATCCCCAGCAGCCACCAGAAATTCGGCTGGACGAAACTGGCGAGAATGATCAGCAGGTAGAGCACGGGCAGCCCCGACCAGATCTCCAGGAAGCGCTGGCCGGCCAGATCGACCCAGCCGCCATAGAAGCCCTGCAACGCACCGGCAATTACGCCGATGATCGAACTCAACACGGTCAGCGTCAGCGCAAACAGCACGGAAATGCGGAAACCGTAAATCACTCGCGCCAACACATCGCGGCCCTGATCGTCAGTACCCAGCAGGTTGTCCGCAGAAGGTGGCGCCGGGGCCGGGACTTTCAGGTCGTAGTTGATGCTCTGGTAGCTGTAGGGAATCGGCGCCCACAACACCCACGCGTCCTTGGCCTTGAGCAGTTCGCGGATGTACGGACTTTTGTAGTTGGCTTCCAGCGGGAATTCGCCGCCGAAAGTGGTTTCCGGGTAACGCTTGATCGCCGGGAAGTACCAGTTGTTGTCGTAATGCACCACCAGCGGCTTGTCGTTGGCGATCAGCTCGGCACCGAGGCTCAGGCCGAACAGGATCAGAAACAGCCACAGCGACCACCAGCCACGCTTGTTGGCCTTGAACAGTTCGAAGCGGCGGCGGTTGAGAGGGGACAGGTTCATCTCAATGCTCCCGGCTTTCGAAGTCGATGCGCGGATCGACCAGGGTATAGGTGAGGTCGCCGATCAGTTTCACCACCAGCCCGAGCAGGGTGAAGATGAACAGGGTGCCGAACACCACCGGGTAATCGCGGTTGATCGCTGCTTCGAAGCTCATCAGACCGAGGCCGTCGAGGGAGAAGATCACTTCCACCAGCAAGGATCCTGTGAAAAAGATGCCGATGAACGCCGACGGGAACCCGGCAATCACCAACAACATGGCGTTGCGGAACACGTGGCCGTAGAGCACGCGATGACGGGTCAGGCCTTTGGCCTTGGCGGTGACCACGTACTGCTTGTTGATTTCGTCGAGGAAGCTGTTTTTGGTCAGCAGGGTCATTGTCGCGAAGTTGCCGATCACCAGCGCCGTCACCGGCAGCGCCAAGTGCCAGAAGTAATCGAGGATCTTGCCGCCCATGCTCAGTTCATCGAAGTTGTTCGAGGTCAGCCCGCGCAACGGGAACCAGTCGAGATAACTGCCGCCGGCAAACACCACGATCAACAGAATCGCAAACAGGAACGCAGGGATCGCATAGCCGACGATGATTGCCGAACTGGTCCACACATCGAAGTGGCTACCGTGCCGCGTGGCCTTGGCGATCCCCAGCGGGATCGACACCAGGTACATGATCAGCGTGCTCCACAGCCCCAGCGAGATCGACACTGGCATCTTTTCCTTGATCAGGTCGATGACCTTGGCGTCGCGAAAAAAGCTGTCACCGAAATCCAGCGTCGCGTAGTTCTTGACCATGATCCACAGGCGTTCCGGGGCCGACTTGTCGAACCCGTACATGTGCTCGATTTCCTTTATCAGCGCCGGGTCCAGGCCTTGCGCGCCGCGATAGGACGAGCCTGCGACCGACACCTCGGCACCGCCGCCGGCAATGCGGCTGGTGGCGCCTTCGAAGCCTTCGAGCTTGGCGATCATCTGTTCCACCGGGCCGCCGGGCGCGGCCTGGATGATCACGAAGTTGATCAGCAGAATGCCGAACAGGGTCGGGATGATCAGCAGCAGTCGCCGAAAAATATACGCCAGCATCTGATTACTCCGTGCCCACAGGGTCGGCTTGCAGTTTGGTTTCGACTTCTATCGCCGGTTTTGCATCTGGCTTGACCCACCAGGTGTTAATCCCGATGTCGTATTTTGGCGAGACTTTCGGGTGGCCGATGTGGTTCCAGTACGCTACGCGCCAAGTCTTGATGTGCCAGTTGGGGATCACGTAATAACCCCATTGCAGCACACGATCCAGCGCTCGGGCGTGAGCCACCAGGCTTTTGCGCGAGTCGGCGTTGATCAGATTCTCGACCAGTTGATCGACGATCGGGTCTTTCAAACCCAAGGAATTGCGGCTGCTCGGTTTATCGGCGGCGGCGCTCATCCAGTATTCGCGCTGCTCGTTACCCGGCGAGTTTGACTGCGGGAAGCTGCCGACCATCATGTCGAAGTCCCGCGAGCGTACGCGGTTGATGTACTGCGAAACGTCGACGCGGCGGATTACCAGATCGATGCCGAGGTCGCTGAGGTTGCGCTTGAACGGCAGCAGTACGCGTTCGAATTCGGTCTGCGCCAACAGGAACTCGATGACCACCGGTTTGCCGGTAGCGTCGACCATTTTGTCGTCTACGATCTTCCAGCCGGCTTCCTGCAGCAGTTGATAGGCCTCGCGCTGCTGGGCGCGGATCATGCCGCTGGCATCGGTCTTCGGGTTTTCGAAGGCTTCGCTGAACACTTGCGCCGGCAGTTTGCTGCGGAACGGCTCGAGGATCGTTCGTTGATCGGTATCGGGGAGGCCAGTGGCGGCCATTTCCGAGTTCTCGAAATAGCTGCGAGTGCGGAAGTAGGCAGCGTTGAACAGCTGTTTATTGGTCCACTCGAAATCGAACAGCAGACCCAGCGCCTGACGCACGCGCGCGTCCTGGAACAGCGGGCGGCGCAGGTTGAAAACGAAACCCTGCATGCCGGTCGGGTTGCTGTTGGCGATCTGCTCCTTGATCAAACGCCCCTCGGTGACCGCCGGGATGTTGTAGGCGTTGGCCCAATTCTTTGCGGTCATTTCCAGCCAGTAATCGAACTGGCCGGCCTTCAGTGCTTCGAGGGCGACGGTGTTGTCGCGGTAGTAATCGGTGGTCATGGTGTCGAAGTTGTAGAAACCACGGTTGACCGGCAGGTCTTTGCCCCAGTAATCCTTGACCCGCTCGTAGCGCACCGAACGCCCCGCTTTTACTTCGGCGACCTTGTACGGGCCGCTGCCCAGCGGAATTTCCAGGTTGCCTTTGTTGAAGTCGCGATCGGCCCACCAGTGTTTTGGCAGCACCGGCAACTGACCGAGGATTAGCGGCAACTCGCGGTTGTTGCTGTGCTTGAATTTGAACAGCACCTTGAGCGGGTCTTCAGCGATGACTTCGGAAACGTCGCTGTAGTAGCCGCGAAACATCGGCGAGCCTTCCTTGGTCAGCGTGTTGAAGCTGAACACCACGTCGTCGGCGCGCACCGGGTGGCCATCGTGGAAGCGCGCTTCGGGGCGCAGGTAGAAACGCACCCAGCTGTTGTCCGGGGCTTTTTCGATTTTGCCGGCGATCAGGCCATATTCGGTGAACGGCTCGTCGAGGCTGTGCTTGGTCAGGGTGTCGTAGATCTGCCCGACGTCATCGGCCGGCACGCCTTTGCTGATAAACGGGTTGAGGCTGTCGAAGCCGCCGAAACCGGCCTGACGGAAGATGCCGCCCTTGGGCGCATCGGGGTTTACGTAATCAAACTGTTTGAAATCGGCCGGGTATTTCGGTGGCTCGTTGTACAGGGTCACGGCGTGTTGCGGGGCGGCAAAGGCCAGCCCGGCGAACAGCAAGCCGCTGGCCTGGACGAGCAGGGCGCGGATAGGGTTCATCGATCTTTCTCCGAAGACTTCAGCCACCACGCGCTCAGGCCCAGGGTGTAGGGCGGTGTGGTGACAAAGGCCAACCGGTTGCGGTAGGCCAGACGGTGGTAATTGAGGTACCAGTTGGGAATGCTGTAATGCTGCCAGAGCAGCACACGGTCGAGGGCCTTGCCGGCGGCGACCTGTTCGTCGCGGGTCCGTGCGGCGAGCAATTGTTCGAGCAGGTGATCGACCACTGGATTGGCGATGCCCGCGTAATTCTTGCTGCCCTTGACCCCGACCTGACTGGAGTGAAAGTACTGCCACTGCTCAAGGCCTGGGCTCAGGGTCTGGTTGAGCGTCATCGAGATCATGTCGAAATCAAATTGATCGAGGCGCTGTTTGTATTGGGCGCGATCCACCGTGCGCAGGCGCGCGTCGATGCCGATGCTGTTGAGGTTCTCGATGTAGGGTTGGTAGAGGCGCTCCAAGTTCGGATTGACCAGCAGCAACTCGAACCGCAGCGGTTGGCCATCAGCGTTTTGCAGGCGCTGACCGTTGAGCTTCCAGCCGACCTCGGCGAGCAACGCCAATGCCTTGCGCATGGTTTCCCGGGGAATGCCGCGACCGTCGGTTTTTGGCAAGGTGAACGGCTCGGTGAACAGCTTGGCCGGCAGTTGTTCCTTGTACGGCTTGAGCATCAGCCATTCCCCCCCGACCGGCAGGCCGGAGGTTGTGAATTCGCTGTTGGGGTAGTAACTGCTGGTGCGTTTGTAGGCGTCGCTGAACAGCGCGCGGTTGGTCCACTCGAAGTCGAACATCAGGCCCAGCGCTTCGCGGGTCTTCACATCGGCGAAGGTGGAGCGGCGGGTGTTCATGAACAGGCCCTGACTCTGGGTCGGGATCTGATGCGGGATCTGCGCCTTGATCACATCGCCACGGCGTATCGCCGGGAAGTTGTAGCCGTTGGCCCAGTTCTTCGCCTGATGCTCGATGTAAATGTCGAACTCGCCAGCCTTGAACGCTTCGAAGGCCACGTCGCTGTCGCGGTAGAACTCGACTTCCATGCGATCGAAGTTGTACTTGCCGCGATTGACCGGCAGGTCCTTGCCCCAGTAATCCTTGACCCGTTCAAAGATCAGTTGCCGGCCCGGCGTCACCGAAGTGATGCGATACGGGCCGCTGCCCAGTGGTGGTTCGAAGGTGGTGGCTTTGAAGTCGCGGTCTTTCCAGTAATGTTGCGGCAGCACCGGTAACTCACCGAGGCGCAGGATCAACAGCGGATTGCCCGAGCGCTTGAGCACGAAACGGATGCGCTGCTTGTTGAGAATGTCGACGCGCAGTACTTCTTGTAGGGCAGTGCGGTACAGCGGATGGCCGTCCTTGAGCAGCGTTCGATAGGAGAACGCTACGTCGTAGGCGGTGATCGGCGTGCCATCGTGAAAACGCGCCTCGGGACGCAGATTGAAGACGACCCAGCTGCGATCTTCGCTGTACTCCACCGATTGCGCGATCAAGCCGTAACTCGACGCTGGCTCGTCACCGGACGGCGAATACTGGCCGGTGCCGACCATCAGCGGCTCGTTCAGCTCATTGATGCCGTACTGGAGGAAATTCGCTGTGGTGACCGGGCTGGTGCCCTTGAAGGTGTACGGATTGACCGTATCGAAGGTGCCAAACGCCATCACCCGCAACGTACCGCCCTTGGGCGCTTGCGGGTTGACCCAGTCGAAGTGGGTAAATCTGGCCGGGTACTTGAGCGTGCCGAACTGCGCATAACCGTGACTTTCGGTAATCGTCGCGCTTGCGGTTGAGCTCAAGGCCAGGCTGATCAGGAGCAGGAGGAGGGGACGCTTCAAGTCAGATCCGATCCAGGCGGCTTGGGCTTAGTGGGCCGTACAGTAACAGCTTGTCTGGACAGGAAAAAGATGGGAGTTAATGCGGGGTTAATCGTTTGCGCGAAGAGCCCCTCACCCTAACCCTCTCCCAGGGGGAGAGGGGACTGACCGAGTTGTTTCTTCGAGCTACGCCGACCTGAACTGTCGAGTCGAACTCACGTTTTGCAAAGCCCCTCACCCTAACCCTCTCCCGGGGGGAGAGGGGACTGATCGTGGTGTTTGGGCGAATTGCACCGACGTGCGATACCGAGCCGAACTCGGATTTTGAACAGTGCAGTGGTCTAATTTCCCCGGACACCCCGATGGTGGAAAATACATCTATCGAGGAGTTATTCATGACTAAAAAACGCAGGGCATTC
>NZ_JBSVXS010000165.1:0-8828 GCF_054070155.1 Pseudomonas sp. SDT291_1_S447 | reverse complement strand
CTGTGGGAGCGAGCCTGCTCGCGAAGCTTTTATTGCGCCACAAACTTCGCGCTGACGTACGGCGAGTAGTCCGGCAGCACCGTTTCAACCTTGCCCTGTTCCTTCAAAAACTTCGCCGTCTCGCCAATCGCCTTCGCCGTGCCGCCATCCAGCAGCGCGGTGGTTTGCTGCGCCTTGGCATCCGGGAACGCTGAGCCTGCGAGCAATTCCGGCACGTCGGCGGCATTGGCACCGGTCAGTTTGGCGATTTTCTGAACCGGCACCGAGTCAGCTGTCCAGCTGTCTTTATGCGCCGCGTAATCGGCGAATGAGTCCAGCGTGACCTTGGCGAATTTCGCTACGACGTCGGGGTGCTTCTCGGCGAAATCCTTGCGCGCGACCCAAACCTCGAAGGTCGGCGCCCCCCACTGGCCGACCTGCGCGGCATCGGTCAGGGTCTTGCCGGTTTTGCGGATTTCCCCCAGCGCCGGCGACCAGACAAACGCGCCATCGATATCGCCACGTTTCCACGCCGCTGCAATCTCTGCCGGTTGCAGGTTCACCACTTTGACTTTCGAGCTATCCAGCCCCCAATGCTTGAGAGCGCCGAGCAGGCTGTAGTGGGAGGTGGAAACGAACGGCGTGGCGATGGTCTTGCCGACCAGATCCTGGGGTGTGTTGATGCCGCTGCCATTGCGCACCACCAACGCTTCGGCGGCATTGATCTGCGCCGAAACGATGAACGCGACAATTGGCAGATTACGCGAGGCCGCCGCTGCCAACGGGCTGGAACCGAGGTTGCCGATCTGCACATCACCCGAAGCAATGGCTGTCACAACTTCCGGGCCACTGTTGAAGCGACGCCAGTCGATTTTCTCGCCGATGGTTTTTTCGTAGACGCCGTCGGCCTGGGGGACTTTGCTCGGGTCGATACCGGTTTGATAACCCACGGTGAGGTTGGCGGCATGGGCGGAAAAACTAATCATCGCCGACACACAAACTGTAACAAATTGACTAGATAGTGCGCGTTTGGCCATCATGGCGTCGCCTTTTCGATAGGGTTTGACGATTCGGGGTTACGCCAAAGCTAATCGATATAAAAAAAGGCTAACAAATACCATTTAGGAATGAGCTTAGTCGCCGATACGCTGTTTCCCGGCGGAGATGGCACGATAATGGCCATATTCCGAAATGATATGAAAAAGAATGAATAAATTCTTTTTGGGTTTATCAGGAAATCTTTACTCTGCACGGACCAAATCACTGCGATTAGACCTTGGTCGTAGACACACAAGGTTACGATTGACTTGTCAGTCACGGTCTGGCGCTAATCGCGCATCTTAGGACCCAGGGCATCAGACCCCGGGCCAGGAACACAAGAATTAGAAACGAGAGGAGCTTTACATGAACAAGTCCACCTTGGCCCTGGCTGTGGCCGTAGGGGTTATGGCGCAGCAGGCAGGCGCCGCCGGTTTCATCGAAGACAGCAAAGCTACTTTGGGGCTGCGTAACTTCTACATCAACACCGATAACCGTGATGGCACTGGCGCCAACAAGAACGAAGAGTGGGGCCAAGGCTTCGATCTGCGTTTCATCTCCGGCTATACCCAAGGCACTGTTGGTTTCGGTATCGACGCTATCGGCCTGCTGGGCGTACGTCTGGATTCGGGCGGCGGCACTAACGGCAACAGCGGTACCGCTTACGGCGGCACTGTGTTCCCGAGCGAGTCCAACGGCAAAGCGGTGGACAACTTCTCCAGCCTGGGCCTGACTGCCAAAGCCAAGATCTCCCAGACTGAACTGAAGCTGGGTACTCTGCAGCCGAAGAACCCGGTCATCGTGACCAACGACGGTCGTCTGCTGCCACAAACCTGGCAGGGTGGCCAGATCACTTCCGGCGAAATCAAGGACCTGACCCTGGTCGGTGGTCAGATCGAAGCCGTGAAAGGTCGTAACTCCAGCAACAACGAAAACCTGTCGATCGGTGGCGCCAACACCCGTGGTACTGCGTTCCGTGACAGCAACAAGTTCATCTACGCCGGTGGTGACTACAAGATCACCAAAGACCTGACTGCCCAGTACTACTACGGCAACCTGGAAGATTTCTACAAGCAGCACTTCCTGGGTCTGGTTCACAACTGGGCAATCGGCCCGGGCGTATTGAAGTCCGACTTCCGTTACTTCAACAGCTCCGACGACGGCAAGAACGGCACTGATTCGGCTTACTACAGCAGCGGCAACTACACCGGTTTCCGTAACGGTCGTGGCGAAGTTGACAACAACCTGTACAGCGGTCTGTTCCTGTACACCGTTGAAGGTCACACCTTCGGTGGCGGCTACCAGGTTTCCAATGGCAGCAGCGACTTCCCTTGGCTGAACCAGGGCGACGGCTCGTCGAACTACACCATCACCGACATGCAGATCCAGAAGTTCGGTCGTGCCGGCGAGAAAACCTGGCAGGCTCGCTACTCGTATGACTTCGCTAAAGTTGGCGTACCTGGCCTGACCGCTGGTGTGGTTTACCTGAAAGGCGATTCGATCGACACCGTTGGCACCAATGGTCGCGAAAGTGCATCGAACCGTTCCGAGTGGGAACGCGATTTCACCATCGGCTACGTCGTACCTGAAGGCCCGTTCAAAAACGTCGGCCTGATGTGGAAAAACGCTGTATGGCGCACCGATCTGCCGAACACCCGTTCGCAGGACGAAAACCGCCTGATCGTCAGCTACTCGATCCCGCTGCTGTAATAGCGAGTGCTGCACCTGATGTAAAAAAAGCCCCGTCCGGCATCGCGCCGGACGGGGCTTTTGCGTTTTCGAGTCAGGCCCACCCCCGTAAGCCATCCCCGATTTCCCTCTTTACAGCAACTCAAGGCCTTCTCGAACCTTGCGAGCGATGTTCCTCGGGATGCCGCCGAGCGTCCAGTGAACAGATGTTTAATATTCACTTATGATCTAGATATCTCATTATTTATTCTTTTTCACGATGGCAAATCACGGGCTACAGTTGAGGTCTCGAACAACTCATCAGGAGCAGCACCATGAGCCTCAGACTCGGCGACATCGCCCCCGATTTCGAACAGGATTCCAGCGCCGGCAAGATTCGTTTCCACGAATGGCTGGGCGATAGCTGGGGCGTGCTGTTCTCCCACCCGGCGGACTTCACCCCGGTGTGCACCACTGAGCTGGGCTTCACCGCCAAGCTCAAGGATGAGTTCAGCAAACGCGGCGTCAAAGCCATTGCGCTGTCGGTCGACCCGGTGGATTCGCACCACAAGTGGATCGAAGACATCAACGAGACCCAGAACACGGTCGTCAACTTCCCGATCCTCGCCGATGCCGATCGCAAGGTCTCGGATCTGTATGACCTGATCCACCCGAATGCCAGCGACACGCTGACCGTGCGTTCGCTGTTCGTAATCGATCCGAACAAGAAGATTCGCCTGACCATCACCTATCCGGCGAGCACCGGGCGCAACTTCCACGAGATTTTGCGGGTGATCGATTCGCTGCAGCTCACCGACAACTACAAGGTGGCCACCCCGGCCAACTGGCAGGACGGTGAAGAGGTGGTGATCGTGCCTTCGCTCAAGGATGAAGACGAAATCAAAAAGCGCTTTCCGAAGGGCTATCGCGCGGTGAAACCGTACCTGCGCCTGACCCCACAGCCGAACAAGTGAAATTTGCGGTGTGGCCACCACCGCCATCGCGAGCAGGCTCACTCCTACAGGGAGACGCATTCCAAATGTAGGAGTGAGCCTGCTCGCGATGGCGTTAGTCCAGTCACCACGGAACCACTAAGCAGGGGATTTCAGGCCGTTTCGACGGCCTTTTTTTTCGCCTTGAATAAACTGAATCTTATATCTCCAAAATGCATAACCAAATGAATAAATATGATTTATGGATATATAAATCAGCTGGTAAGGTCACTCCCATCGAAGCGAGATCGCAACCCGCGAATCGCCTGTAACGCTTAAGGAATTGTCTCAATGCTGGTCGTCTCACTCGGTGGCAGTCCCAGCCTGCGCTCCCGTTCCGGGGTGCTGCTGGAACGCTCGCAACGCTGGTTGCAGGCGCAAGGGGTGGAAGTGGTGAGTTATCAGGTGCGGGACTTCCCGGCCGAAGATTTGCTCCATGCCCGCTTCGACAGCCCGAAGGTGCTCGACCTGCTGCAACAGATTGAAAACGCCGACGGCCTGCTGATCGCCACACCGGTTTACAAAGCATCGTTCTCCGGCGCCCTGAAAACCCTGCTGGATCTGCTGCCCGAGCGCGCGCTGAACCACAAGATTGTCTTGCCGATGGCCACTGGCGGCAGCATCGCCCACATGCTGGTGGTCGATTACGCCCTCAAGCCTGTGTTGTCGGCGTTGAAAGCCCAGGAAATGCTCCAGGGGATTTTCGCCGAGGACAGCCAGATCGCTTACGGCGAAGGCAGTGCCGCCGCGCAACTGGCACCGGCGTTGGAGCAGCGTCTGCATGAAGCGCTGGATCAGTTTGTCGGCGCCATGGCCCGCCGGCCGAAACCGCTGGAACCGGGCCTGTTGAACGAACGTTTGTTGAGTGCTCGCTGGAGCATTTAAGCCACACCCGCATTTGATGTACTTCACCTTACTCAGCCGCTAACGGCCAAGCAGGTGCAGCCAAAACCCAACAGCAAAAAGGAGAGCGCTATGCGCACTGTATTTTTGCGTCGTGGTCTGGTCGCTCTGTTTGCTGCGGCTGTCACCTTCGGCGCCATCACTCAAGCTCAAGCCGAGACTCTTCGGATCGGTTATCAGAAGTACGGCACGCTGGTGCTGCTCAAAGCCAAGGGCACTTTGGAAAAACGTCTGGCCGCTCAAGGCGTCGACGTGCAATGGACTGAGTTCCCCGGTGGCCCGCAACTGCTCGAAGGCCTGAACGTCGGCTCGATCGACTTCGGTGTCACCGGCGAAACCCCGCCAGTCTTCGCCCAGGCTGCCGGCGCCGATTTGCTTTACGTCGCTTATGAACCACCCGCGCCGAACAGCGAAGCGATCCTTGTGCCGAAAGACTCGCCGATCAAATCGGTGGCCGATCTCAAAGGCAAGAAAGTCGCCCTGAACAAAGGCTCCAACGTTCACTACCTGCTGGTGCGTGCACTGGAAGACGCCGGCCTCAAATACACCGACATCCAGACCGTATTCCTGCCGCCGGCCGATGCTCGCGCTGCGTTCGAACGTGGCAGCGTCGACGCCTGGGTTATCTGGGATCCTTACCAGGCCGCCGCCGAGAAACAACTGCAAGCGCACACCCTGCGCGACGGCAAAGGCATCGTCGACAACCATCAGTTCTATCTCGCGACCAAGCCTTACGCCGAGAAAAATCCTCAGGTGATCAAAACCCTCGTCGAGGAAGTGCGCGCGGTCGGCGAGTGGTCGAAAGCCAACCCTGAAGACGTGACCCAACAAGTCGCGCCACTGCTCGGCCTGCCGGCAGACATCACCCTGACCTCGGTGAAACGCCAGGGCTACGGCGCGCTGTTCCTGACCCCGGAAGTGGTCGCCGCACAGCAGAAAATCGCTGACACGTTCTTCCAGCTCAAGCTGATTCCCAAGCCGCTGAGCATCAAGGATGTGATCTGGACACCACCGGCCGCTGTGGCTAAAGCGCAGTAATTCGAATCCCCAAGGAGACCACTCCATGAGCCTCAATATCTTCTGGTTCCTGCCTACCCACGGCGACGGCCATTACCTTGGCACCGCCGAAGGCGCTCGCGCCGTCGACCACGGTTATCTGCAACAGGTCGCGCAAGCAGCGGATCGTCTGGGCTTCGGCGGTGTGCTGATTCCCACCGGCCGTTCCTGCGAAGACTCGTGGCTGGTGGCAGCGTCGCTGATCCCGGTGACCCAGCGCCTGAAATTCCTCGTTGCCCTGCGCCCCGGGATCATTTCCCCGACGGTCGCGGCGCGGCAGGCCGCCACGCTGGATCGTCTGTCCGGCGGCCGTGCGCTGTTCAATCTGGTGACTGGTGGTGACCCGGAAGAATTGGCCGGTGACGGTCTGTTCCTCAGCCACGAAGAACGCTATCAAGCCTCGGTGGAGTTCACCCGCATCTGGCGTCGTGTGCTGGAAGGCGAAACCGTCGATTACGAAGGTCAGCACATCAGCGTGAAAGGCGCCAAGTTGCTCTATCCGCCGATCCAGCAACCGCGTCCGCCGTTGTACTTCGGTGGCTCGTCGGAAGCGGCGCAGGACTTGGCTGCTGAACAAGTGGAAATGGTCCTGACCTGGGGCGAGCCGCCAGCAGCGGTGGCCGAGAAGATCGCCCAAGTTCGCACCAAAGCCGCCAAGCTCGGCCGCACCGTACGCTTCGGCATTCGTCTGCACGTGATCGTTCGTGAAACCAACGCTGAAGCGTGGCAAGCGGCGGATCGGCTGATCTCGCATCTGGATGACGACACCATCGCTCGCGCTCAAGCGTCGCTGGCGCGTTTCGATTCGGTCGGTCAACAACGCATGGCCGCGCTGCATGGCGGTAGTCGCGACAACCTCGAAGTCAGCCCGAACCTCTGGGCCGGCGTCGGTCTGGTGCGTGGCGGTGCCGGCACGGCGCTGGTCGGCGACGGCCCGACCGTGGCTGCGCGTGTGAAGGAATACGCCGATCTGGGCATCGATACCTTCATCTTCTCCGGTTATCCACACCTCGAAGAATCGTATCGCGTCGCTGAGCTGCTGTTCCCGCACCTCGACATCGAGCGTCCGGAACTGCCGAAAAGTGCCGGTTACGTTAGTCCGTTCGGCGAGATGGTCGCCAACGACATTCTTCCCAAAGCCGCGTCGCAGAGCTGAGGCGCGCCATGAAGAAAATCATCCACAGCCTCGCGCCCTGGGCATTGCCGGTATTGCTGCTGGCGGTGTGGCAGTTGTCGGTGTCGGCCGGTTGGTTGTCGACACGGATTCTGCCGGCACCGGTGGCGGTGATCGAAGCCGGCGTGAGCCTGGTGCGCAGCGGCGAAATCTGGACGCATCTGGCGATCAGCGGCTGGCGTGCGGCCCTCGGTTTCACCATCGGTGGCAGCATCGGTCTGGTCTTGGGTTTCATCACCGGCCTGTCGAAATGGGGCGAACGCCTGCTCGACAGCTCGGTGCAGATGATCCGCAACGTGCCGCATCTGGCGCTGATTCCGCTGGTGATCCTGTGGTTCGGCATCGACGAGTCGGCGAAGATTTTTCTGGTGGCTTTGGGCACGTTGTTCCCGATCTACCTCAACACTTATCACGGCATCCGCAATGTTGATCCGGCGCTGGTGGAGATGGCGCGCAGTTATGGCTTGAGCGGTTTCAGCCTGTTCTGGCAGGTGATTCTGCCGGGCGCGCTGCCTTCGATTCTGGTCGGTGTGCGCTTCGCCCTGGGCTTTATGTGGCTGACGCTGATCGTCGCCGAAACTATTTCCGCCAGCTCCGGCATCGGCTATCTGGCGATGAACGCCCGCGAGTTTTTGCAGACCGACGTGGTGGTGCTGGCGATCCTGCTTTACGCGGTGCTCGGCAAACTCGCCGACCTCGCGGCCCGTGGACTTGAGCGAGTGTGGTTGCGTTGGCACCCGGCTTATCAGGTTGCCAAAGGAGGTGCGGCATGACTGCTCAACAACCTCCACGCCTGTTGCGCGGGATTCCGCTGGCGGTGCGCAACCTGCAGAAAACCTTCGGCGCGCGGCAGGTGCTGCGTGACATCGATCTGCACATTCCGGCGGGGCAGTTTGTCGCCGTGGTCGGGCGCAGTGGCTGTGGCAAAAGTACCTTGCTGCGTTTGCTCGCTGGGCTTGATCAGCCGACTGGCGGCGACTTGCTGGCCGGTTCTGCGCCGCTCAGCGATGCGCGGGAAGACACCCGATTGATGTTCCAGGAAGCACGTCTGCTGCCATGGAAAAAGATCATCGACAACGTCGGTCTTGGCCTCAAAGGCAACTGGCGTCCGAAGGCTCTCGAAGCACTGGACGCGGTGGGCCTGGCCGATCGCGCCAATGAATGGCCGGCGGCGTTGTCG
Source organism: Pseudomonas sp. SDT291_1_S447 (assembly GCF_054070155.1). Classification (NCBI taxonomy): domain Bacteria; kingdom Pseudomonadati; phylum Pseudomonadota; class Gammaproteobacteria; order Pseudomonadales; family Pseudomonadaceae; genus Pseudomonas; species Pseudomonas sp. SDT291_1_S447. The sequence continues at coordinate 838 of NZ_JBSVXS010000165.1, read as the reverse complement.
GGCGGACAAAAGCAGCGCGTTGCGCTGGCTCGCGCGCTGATCCATCAACCGCGCCTGCTGTTGCTCGACGAACCGCTCGGCGCACTGGATGCGCTGACCCGGATTGAAATGCAGCAACTGATCGAACGTCTGTGGCAGCAACACGGCTTCACGGTGCTGCTGGTGACCCACGACGTCAGCGAAGCGGTGGCGATTGCTGACCGGGTGATTCTGATCGAGGACGGCGAAGTCGGCCTCGATCTGCATGTCGAACTGCCGCGGCCGCGAGTGCGTGGTTCGCACAGACTCGCAGCGCTGGAAACCGAAGTGCTTAACCGTGTTCTCTCCCTGCCTGGCGAACCGCCAGAGCCGGAACCTGTTTCACCACTGCCTACGCAACTGCGTTGGGCGCAATGAAGCAGCTGCGAGCCTCAAGCTACAAGCTACAAGTAGAAGCGCTGTGCTTTTGCTTGCCGCTTGAAGCTTGCCACTTGCCGCTTATTTCGACCTCAGGAGAAATATCATGACTATCAAAGCCATCAACGTCCGTAACCAGTTCAAAGGCTCGATCAAGGAAATCGTCCTCGGTGACGTGCTGTCGGAAATCGACGTGCAGACCGCTTCCGGCATCGTTACTTCGGTGATTACCACCCGCTCGGTCAAAGAGCTGGAACTGGTGGTCGGCAGCGAAGTGATCGCCTTTGTGAAATCCACCGAGGTGTCGATCGCCAAGTTGTAAGCCGGTGAGTAAAAAACAACCCCGGAGGGCGTGAGCCCTGCGGGGTTTTTTGTGTCTGATCTGAAAACTGCGGTGCGGCCTTCGCGAGCAGGCTCGCTCCCACAGGGGATCGCATTCCAA
>NZ_JBSVXS010000164.1:0-8944 GCF_054070155.1 Pseudomonas sp. SDT291_1_S447 | reverse complement strand
ACATGAGACCGCGATCAAATGTGGGAGCGAGCTTGCTCGCGAAGGGGCCGTCACAGGCAATAAATCCCGATAAGGTAAACTCCCCTCGCAACAACCCAACCGCACCCCGCAGTTTTCAAGGTTTTTCGAGGAGTCAAAGTGAGTAACCGAGGTGAGCAGGCACTGCTCAAACAATCGACCATTCTGATGTTGGCTGTGGCGATTGCCGGGATCGTCACCGGTTTTGTTTCAGGTTCGCAATCCATCCTGTTCGATGGTTTTTTCTCGCTGATCGCAACGTTCATCAAAGTCCTGATGCTGATCACTGCCAAGCTGATCGCCAAGCAAAGCAATCACCGTTTCCAGTTCGGTTTCTGGCACCTGGAGCCGATGGTGCTGCTGATCGAAGGCAGCTTCCTGATGTTGATCGCGATCTACGCGTTTCTCAACGGCGTGTTCGGCATCATCAACGGTGGCCGCGACATCGAGTTAGGACTGGTGATCATTTATGCCGCGGTGTTTACCGTGGTCGAATTCGCCTACTTCTTCTACGTCCGCCAGCGTAACCGCAAGCTCAAATCCAGCCTGATCCAGTTCGACAACATCAGTTGGCTGGTGGACGCGATGCTGTCCGTGGGCCTGTTGATAAGCTTCCTTGCGGCACTGCTGCTCAAGTCTCAGGGTTATGGACAGTGGGCGGTGTACGTCGACCCGTTGATCCTGATCGTGCTGGCGCTGACCATGTTGCCACCAGCGTTCAAGATCCTTGGCCCGGCGCTGCGCGATGTACTGGGGATTGCCCCGGACACGCTGGATGATCAGGTGCGACAGGTAATGGACGCGGCGAAAACCGAGCATGGTTTCGACGATTACGTGTCGTACGTGCAGAAGCACGGGCGGGCGCGGTTTATCGAGATTCATGTGGTGTTGCCGGCGGATTATGCGCTGAGCAATGTCGGACAGCTGGATGCGTTGCGCGAGGAGATTTCGGCGCAGCTGGGCAAGCCGGATGCGGCGCGCTGGTTGACCATCAGCTTTACCGGGGACAAGAAGTGGATCGCCTAGCGACCGCATAACGGCTAATCGTCGGATCGCCGCCCGGAGCAGGCTCACTCCTACATTTGGAATGCGTTCCCCTGTAGGAGTGAGCCTGCTCGCGATAGCTATTTATCCGTCAGCGAAGATATTCAGCCAGACCGTGGTAGCAAGTCGCCAAGTGATAAGGCGTAGTCGAAGGCATGTCCTTGCGGCTCACTTCGCCCAACTCATCCCGACACTCATGCCAGCCACCGGCATGCAGAAACCGCTGCTGCAGCGCCTGCAACTGGCGCAGCACCACCGCTTCACTACCCTGACGCAAGGTCAGCGCGCGCAGATATTCCGCCTGAGCCCAGATCCGCTGAGTCGAGTCGCGCGGGCGTCCATTCGTTTCCAGATCGAGCATCGCCCGCACCGCGCCGGATGACTGCACCACACCGTATTGCTCGGTGAAGGCAAACGCGCGGTCGAGCGCCGCATGCAGTTTCGAACCCCGCAGCAACGCTGACGATTCCAGCAGGAAATACCATTCGAACTGATGCCCCGGCTCATACCAGTTATCCACAGCGCCGAGCGGCTTTTCCATCAACACGCCATATTGCGGGTCGACGAACTGCTTGTGCATGGCTGTGCATAACTCCAGCAATGCCTTTTGCGTCTGGGCATCTTCGCGAACGGCGAGGGTGGCGAGAAACGCTTCGGCCAGATGCATCAACGGGTTTTGCAGCGGACCGGTTTGCAGGGTGATCCAGTCGCGTTCCAGGCACGCTTCGTACAAGCCATCACCGGTCGCAAAGCGCCGGCCAATGATTTCCAGCGCCGCATTCAACGTCGACTCGACCAGCGAATCGCCGGACTTTGCCCAGTAATGCGCGCAGGCAAACAGGATAAAGGCGTGGGTGTAGAGATCCTTGCGCTGATCCAGCGGCTTGCCCAGCGCATCGATGCTGTAGAACCAGCCGCCATGCTCGGCATCATGAAAGTACCGTTGCAGCGAGCGGAACAGCGCCGCGGCGCGGACTTCAGCGTTATCCACAACCCCGATCAGGCTTGAAAACAGATACAGCTGCCGCGCACAGGCCATCGCCCGATAGCGCTGCGGTGGCAGCGGCTGATGCATGGCGTCCAGCGCCTCGTAGGGCAGCGCCATGTCGGCGTTCCAGCCCGGGCCTTGCCAGAGCGGCACTATGACGTTGACGAAGTGCTGTTGCACATCGTGAAACAGGGCGGTCAATTCAGGCAGGGAGGTGGAGCGGGAAGCGTGGGGCATGGGCGGACGTCGTCACGGCTGGGGCGATTGCGCGACATGGTAGCAGAGAGACCGGCATCAGAGATGCGGCGTATGATCGGCCGCCTTCGCGAGCAAGCTCGCTCCCACAGGTTTTGTGTATGCCACAAATCCAATGTGGGAGCGAGCTTGCTCGCGAAGGGGCCAGTTCAGACAATAAAAATTAGCCAGCGAGCAACCAAACACCAGTCGCCGCCGAAGCCGCGCCCGCCAGGCGCACCAACGGTGCAGCAGCCTGAGGCAGGAAACGCACCACGGCATAACCCGCCGCATGCAGTGCAGCCGTCGCGGCGACAAAACCCACCGCATACGCCCAAGGACTGCTCATGTCCGGCAACTCCAGCCCATGCGCCACACCGTGGAACAACGCAAACACCGCCGTTGCCACCACCGCCATGACCAACGGCGGACGCACCGCCAGTGCCACGGCCAAGCCCAGCGCCAGCACCGACGCGGCAATCCCGCTTTCCAGCGCCGGCAACTCCAGCCCTTCAAACCCGAGCAGGCCGCCAATCAGCATGGTGCCGACAAACGTGCACGGCAGTGCCCAGCGCGCCGCGCCTTGCTGTTGCGCGGCCCACAGGCCGACAGCGACCATTGCCAGCAAATGGTCGAGGCCGCCGATCGGGTGGCTGATGCCGGCCACCAGACCGCTATCGCCATGCCCCGGGTGAGCGAAGGCCAGCGCCGGCGTCAGCAGCAGCGCCACAGCGCCAAGAATACGTTTGAGTGTCATGAATAAGCTTCCTTGTTGATCAGTGAATCAGGCTGCGGTCAGCAGGCCCTGGCGTTCGATGAAGGCGATGATTTGTTCAAGGCCCTGACCGGTTTTCTGGTTGCTGAAAACGAACGGCTTGCCGTTGCGCATGCGTTGGGTGTCGCTGTCCATCATCTCCAGCGAGGCGCCCACCAGCGGCGCGAGGTCGATCTTGTTGATCACCAGCAGATCGGATTTGCAGATGCCCGGCCCGCCCTTGCGCGGCAGCTTGTCGCCGGCCGAGACGTCGATCACGTAGATGGTCAGGTCGGACAGCTCCGGGCTGAAAGTCGCCGAGAGGTTGTCACCACCGGATTCCACCAGGATCAGATCCAGCCCCGGAAAACGCCGGTTCAGTTGATCGACCGCTTCCAGGTTGATCGAAGCGTCTTCGCGGATCGCCGTGTGCGGGCAGCCACCGGTTTCCACGCCGATGATCCGCTCCGGCGCCAAGGCTTCGTTGCGCACCAGGAAATCGGCGTCTTCGCGGGTATAGATATCGTTGGTGACTACGGCGAGGTTGTAGCGCTCGCGCAGCGCCAGGCACAGGGCCAGGGTCAACGCGGTTTTGCCGGAACCGACCGGGCCGCCGATGCCGACGCGCAGAGGTTGTGTGTTCATTAATGTTTCTCCTAGGAGCGAAAGAGGCGGCTGTACTGGCGCTCGTGGGCCATGCACGCCAGGGACAGGCCGAACGCGGCGCTGCCCATGTGTTCGGGATTGATTCGGCTGGCGTCCTGCTGGGCTTGTTGCAGCAGCGGCAGCAGTTCGCTGGTCAGGCGTTGCGCGGCCTGCTGGCCCAGCGGCAGGGTTTTCATCAATACAGCGAGCTGGTTTTCCAGCCAGCTCCACAACCACGCGGCGAGCGCGTCCTGCGGGTTGATGCCCCAGGCGCGTGCGGCCAGCGCCCAGCACAGGGCCAGATGCGGTTCAGGGCATTGATCGAGAAAGTCGCGGGCGGGCGTGTCGAGTTCCGGCAAACCATTGAGCAATTGCTGCAACGAATAGCCCATCTGCCGGCTCTCCAGATGCAACTCGCGGGTCTCGCGGCTGGCGCGATGGCTTTCGCAGAGGCTCAGCAACTCCGCCCATTGTTCATCCGCCGCCGCCTGGCAATGCGCAAGCAACAGCGGTGCTTCGAAGCGCGCGAGGTTGAGCAGTAATTGATCGCTGATCCAGCGCCGAGCGCTGTCCGGATTGTTGACGCGGCCGTTATCCACAGCCATTTCCAGACCTTGCGAATAGCTGTAGCCGCCAATCGGCAACTGCGGACTGGCCAGGCGCAGCAGCGCCCAGGCCGGATTCACAGGCGTACGCCGAACTGATGGAGTTTCGGCGCGTAATTGAAGTCTTCGTCGCCGTGGCGTGAATGGTGATGACCGCCGCCGTAGGCACCGTGCTCGGGCTGGAATGGCGCTTCGATCGCTTCGACCTGCGCGCCCAGTTGTTCGAGCATCGCTTTGAGGACGTAATCGTCAAGCAAACGCAGCCAGCCATCGCCAACCTGCAAGGCGACGTGGCGGTTGCCCAAGTGATAGGCAGCGCGGGTCAGTTCGAATGCGTTGGCGCAGGTAACGTGCAACAGTTGCTCGGGACGTGCGCAGACGCGGACGATGCGGCCGTCTTCAGCCTGTAGGCATTCGCCGTCATACAGCGGCGGCTGACCGCGCTCCAAAAACAACCCGACGTCTTCGCCCTCGGCACTGAAACAGCGCAAGCGGCTTTTGCTCCGCGCTTCGAAGGTCAGGTGCAACTCGGCGGCCCAGACGGGTTGAGGGTCGATTCTGCGGTGAATCACCAGCATCGGAAAGCTTCCAGCTATGGACAATACTCTGGCTAGAGCAAGGGCCTTGCCAATCGGACGAGATGTAGGAAATCCCTGTCGGAGCGTAGTGGATGTTTCAAGATGTTGCGGGAGTATGGAAGGTTTTGGTGCGTGAAGATTTTTTAATGCACCAAATGGAGGCTGATGCGCCGAACCAAATGTGGGAGCGAGCTTGCTCGCGAAAGCGGTGGGTCAGTGATTTAGAAGTTGGCTGACACGACGCCTTCGCGAGCAAGCTCGCTCCCACAGGGGATTTGGTCTGGGCTGAAATAAAGGAAGGTTATTCGGTACTGCCCAACCCTTGCCAGTGCTTGAGCCCGATAAAGATAAAGCGCAGTTGCTGGGTGATCTTCGCCTGTGGCGTCAGATGCTCCGGCAGGGCTTCAGCGGGCGGGTCGATGATGTCCGGCAGGGTGGCAAACACCGATTTGACGATCAGATCTGCCATCACGCTCAGGCCCTCGGCGTCCAGATGCTGAAGCTTGGGCATCATCGTCAGATCAGAAGCGAGGTCGGAGCTGATGTTCTCGCGCAAGCGCCCGATCGCCTGACGCACCGGCAGCGAACCGCCGTATTGCTCGCGAGCGAGAAACAGGAATTGCGAGCGATTGGCGCTGACCACGTCGAGGAAGATCCGCACTGAAGCATCAATAATGCCGCCCATGACGAATTCGTTGTGTCGTACCAAACGGATGGTCTCGCGGAAGGTCTGGCCGACTTCGCTGACGAGCACCAGGCCTAACTCGTCCATATCGGCAAAATGCCGGTAGAAACCAGTGGGCACGATCCCGGCGGTTTTGGTCACTTCGCGCAGGCTCAGGCTGCCGAATCCTCGGCCGCTTTCCATCAGGTGGCGGGCAGCGTCCATCAAGGCGTTGCGGGTCTGTTGTTTCTGTTCGGCGCGGGGCAGCATCGCAAGGTGGTTTCTTCGGCAAGACAAGCGCCGCACTCTAGCAAATCGGCTTTATCGGCGTCGAACGGCAGCGGGGGTGGCAGCGGGGAATTGGCATCTCATTTGTAGCGAGGGTGCATAAAGTCAAAAGCCCAATCGGCGGATCGGGCTTTTTTTCAGGGCCGCCATGGGCTCAGCTCACAGCGCTATTGCGTTCGATAACACGGTCACCACCACCTTCGGCAACAGCCTGGCCTTGTGGGGTTTTGTCGTAGCCGTCTTCAACCAGACCTTTTTCTTCCAGGCGATTACGGCCGTTTTCAGCGACAGCCTGGCCTTGTGGGGTTTTGTCGTAGCCGTCTTCGACCAGACCTTTTTCTTCCAGACGATTGCGACCGTTTTCAGCTACCGACTGACCCTGTGGGGTTTTGTCGTAGCCATCTTCAGCCAGGGTCTGACCTTGTGGAGTTTTGTCATAGCCATCTTCGGCGAGGGTTTGGCTGAACACCGAGTGGCTATCTTTGACTTGCGGAGTGGCTTGATCGGCAGCCGGCAGGGCGAACGCAGTGCTGGCCAGCATCGAGAGGGTAAGGCTAAGCAGTAATTGGCGTTTCATGATGGGTTGCTCCTTGGGAGGGCGATAAAGTGGGTACGAGGGCAATGCTACTCTCGATAAGTCGATATAAAAGTTCATAAACGCAATGGTAATAATCAACAGAATTGATTGTTCTGCCGGGAGGCTCTAGATCGGGCCTTTGCGGGCGACGGTTTTGCACCGGGGTGGGTATTTTCGACTCACCTGCGCCTCGCAAAAGTGCGGGTCGTGGTAACACCGTTCGACTGATCGGTCAGATTTCGCGCGGCTTTTTGCGCGGTAATTGGCCTTTCGATTAAACCTGCGGCTGGTTTGCCAGTCGTAGATTTCATGAGGGCCGCTTTGGCCCGCCGTTTCAGCCGTGCGCCGCAGTCTTTGCGTGCGGTCGTGATCAGGAGCTTTGTGCATGACGCGCACTGGAAAAATCTTCAGCTGGACCTTCGCCATCCTCGTGCTGCTACTGGCTGTGCTGGTATTGATCATCGTGTTCTTCGACTGGAACCGGATCAAGCCGCCGCTCAACGCCAAAGTCTCGGAAGAACTGCACCGACCGTTTGCCATCAATGGCAACCTCGCGGTGATCTGGCAGCGCGAGCCGGACGAGGGTGGCTGGCGTGCGTGGGTGCCGTGGCCGCATGTGGTCGCTGAGGATTTGAGCCTGGGCAACCCGGACTGGTCGAAAAAACCGCAAATGGTCACGCTCAAGCGCGTTGAGCTGCGTATCTCGCCATTGGCGCTGTTGGCGCAACGGGTGGTGATTCCACGCATCGACCTGACTGAACCCAATGCCGAGTTGCAGCGCCTGGCCGATGGTCGAGCGAACTGGGTGTTCAAGTTCGATCCGAAGGATCCGAACGCTGAGCCGTCGAATTGGGTCGTCGACATCGGCGCCATCGGTTTCGACAAGGGCCATGTCACCCTCGACGATCAAACGCTCAAGACCAATCTCGATGTGCTGATCGATCCGTTGGGCAAGCCGATTCCGTACAGCGACATCGTCGGTGCCAAAGCGGCGAAAACCGCGCAGGACAAGGGCGGCGCACCGCAGGATTATGCGTTTGCCTTGAAGGTCAAAGGCCAGTACCACGGCCAGAATCTTAGCGGCCAAGGCAAGATCGGCGGGCTGCTCGCCTTGCAGGACGCGAGCAAGCCCTTCCCGTTGCAGGCGCAGGCGAAGATCGGCGACACCAGCATCGAACTCGCCGGCACGCTGACCGATCCGCTCAACCTCGGCGCCCTCGATCTGCGTCTGAAACTGGCCGGTGCCAGCCTCGGCAATCTTTATCCACTGACCGGCGTGACCCTGCCGGACACGCCGCCGTATGCCACCGACGGCCATTTGATCGCCAAGTTGCATGATGAGGCCGGGGCGAAATTCAACTATGAGCAATTCAACGGCAAGATCGGCAGCAGTGACATCCATGGCGACCTGACCTACGTCGCCAGCCAGCCTCGGCCTAAACTCAGCGGCGCGCTGCTCTCCAATCAACTGCTGTTCGCTGACCTCGCACCCCTGATCGGCGCCGATTCCAATGACAAGCAAAAGGCCCGCGGTGGCGAGAGCAAACAACCGGCGGACAAGGTGCTGCCGGTAGAAGAGTTCAAGACTGATCGCTGGCGCGCGATGGATGCCGACGTCGAGTTCACCGGCAAGCGTATCGTCCACAGCGAAAAACTACCGTTCAACGACCTCTATACCCACCTGAAGCTCAACGATGGTGAACTCAGCCTGGAGCCGCTGCGCTTCGGCGTCGCTGGCGGTAATCTCGATGCACAGATTCGCCTCAACGGCCGCACCGAACCGCTGGAAGGCCGGGCGAAACTGACCGCGCGCCGCTTCAAACTCAAAGAGTTGTTCCCGACCTTTGAGCCGATGAAAACCAGTTTCGGTGAGCTCAACGGCGACGCCGATATCAGCGGGCGCGGCAACTCGGTGGCCAAGCTGCTGGGCGGTGCCAACGGCAAATTGAAGATGCTGATCAACGATGGCGCGATCAGCCGAGAGCTGATGGAACTGGCCGGGCTCAACGTCGGTAACTACGTGGTCGGCAAGATCTTTGGCGACAAGGAAGTGAAGATCAACTGCGCAGCGGCGGACTTCGACATCAAGACCGGTCTGGCCACCACGCAGTTGTTTGTCTTCGATACCGAGAACGCGATCATCTATATCGACGGCACGGCGAACATGGCCACCGAGCAGCTTGACCTGACCGTGACGCCGGAATCCAAGGGCTGGCGTTTGATTTCCCTGCGTTCGCCGCTGTATGTGCGGGGCAAGTTCATCAAGCCGGATGCGGGCGTGAAGGCGGTGCCGCTGCTGCTGCGTGGGGCGGGAATGGTTGCTCTAGGTGTGATCGCTGCGCCGGCGGCGGGGCTGTTGGCGCTGGTGGCGCCGAGTGGTGGTGAGCCGAATCAATGTGCGCCGTTGCTGGAGCAGATGAAGGCGGGCAAGGCGCCGGTCACGGTCAAACCCACTAAATAAGAGCCAGATCAAAAGATCGCAGCCTTCGGCAGCTCCTACCTTGGAATGCATTTGCATGTAGGAGCTGCCGAAGGCTGCGATCTTTTTG
>NZ_JBSVXS010000163.1:0-9298 GCF_054070155.1 Pseudomonas sp. SDT291_1_S447 | reverse complement strand
TCAAACGCGCCGCCGGCGGGACGAGTTATGCCGAGCCGTTGAAGTTCGATGTCGGGGTGGCGCTGGATCTCACAGCGCCCAGCATCAAGGAAGCGCCGAACGGTACCAGCCTCGACCCGTTTGCCGGCAAAGACACCCTCAACGCCGTGGTCGACTATGTCGGCATGCTGTTGAATGACGAGATCATCGTCACCTTCAGCGGCGCCCCGGGAACACCCGAAGGCGGCTCGCACATCACAGACCCGTGGACGGTACGTACGTTAGGTCCGCAGGACATTCCGCTTGATAACACAGTGATTGCTTTTAACCTCGGCCAATCGGTGACAGTGAGCTACACCGTGGCTCGCGGCAGCGATGATCCGAAAGACTCGAAAACCCGCACTCTGGAGGTGCTGCCGATAAAAAACGAGGACAATCGGCTGCCCGATCCGGTCATCAATGGCATCACCAGTGCAGAGCTGGATGTCACCACGCTGCCCGGCCAGCCGCGCACACGAATTGCCGCGTGGCTGCTTCTCGCACTCAAGCAAACGCTGTGGCTACGCTATTTTGTGGAAGGCAATCCGACACCAATCAGCACCACCTACAACGGCGCCGTCATCCCACCTGATGGTGTGCCCGGTGGTATGCACCCATATACACCGATGGCCGAACTCAACAAATTGGCCGATGGGGCCAAATTGCGGATCGAGTTCAAGGTTGGTTTCGATGGCAGTACGGATGAAAGCAAAGCGGTGGTTTTCCCATCACGCGTTTATACCATGAAGGCTGTGAAAGATGTGAGACCTGAAATCACCTCGGTGAAGGACTCCAAAGGCGCAGAAATTGTGCACGACGGTGGTACGGTCGATCCCGTTGTAACCTTGACCGGTACCGCCGCGCCCAATCAGCAGGTCGAGGTATTCGAAGGCGCCGCGTCAAGGGGCAAGCACCCGGTCGACGGCACTGGCATCTGGACATATACCGCCACGCTGACCGCCATTGGAACTCGTACGTTCAAGGCCAAAGCAGATTATGGGTCCGGCCAGGAATCCGCCGGCAGAATCCTCACGTATTCGAATGCAGTGATCCCTGCCATTACCTCGGTGAAGGACTCGAAAGGAGTCGAAATACCCAAAAACACCGTGACCCTTGATACCAGCATCAAGTTGACCGGCACCGGGACACCACGCCTGCAAGTCGAGATTTTCGATGGGGTGGCGTCGAAAGGCAAAGCGCTGGTGAATGCCACTACCGGCAAATGGGAACTGGAAGTGAAAGACCTGAGCCTGACAGTGCACAACTTCAAGGCCAGGGCCTTGTATGGCACGGGTGTCGAATCGGCGGTCTGGACGCTGACCGTGACGGCCGCCACCGCGCCTACGCTGACCTCCGTGAAGGGCTCGCCGAGCGGTGTCGAAATCCCCGACGGCACAACCACTAGAGAAATCGCCGTAACGCTGTCCGGGGTCGCGGCTAAAGGTCAGCAGATCGAAGTGTTCGACGGTACAACCTCGAAAGATAAAGCGACGGCCCATGCGACGACAGGCGTCTGGACGTTGCTGGTTTCAGACCTAAGTGTCGCCGCGCACAGCTTCAAGGCCAAAGCGCTTTATGGGGCAGGTCAAGAATCAGAGCCGAGATCATTGATAGTAAGCAAGTTAACTATTGATTTGACACCCATGATTCTAAACGGAATAAAACTTTTCCCCGCTGGAAACTATGGATTGCAGCTCAAGGAGGTTAACCGCAATACCGCTACAAGAACTCCCACTGACGGAGCACGACCTTATACATATGAACCCATAGATGACACTATAGCTTCGGTAGATGCAAACGGAAAAGTTTCAGGATTAAAAAATGGATCAACAAGCATCATAGTAACTGACGACAGTGGGAGCAAGGCAAGCTATGACGTCACCGTTAGTAACGTTTATACTTTTATACTTAACGACTCCTACCTTACGCCATCCCAAGCGAAATCCTGGATGAGTAGTGTAGGTGCCCCGACGATAGATACAGGGCCTATCCATTATTCTAATTTTTCTAATTTTGGTTTGATCTATGGGGGCGTAGGAGAGAGTCTAGGCCGGTATTCATCGAATCGTGCTGGATATCCGGAATTCCTCCTATATAAGTTCTTGCTCCAAGACGATCAGGAAGGAGTAAAACAAGACTATTTAACAGGAAGCGAAAAAAGGCGCGCTATGGCGTACATCCCGAGAAGCTAACGCTATTAACAATAAAAGCCTACACAAACTTTTACAGGGGGGACAAAAAGATGGACCACAGAGGGGACGGATTTATTTAATCAGTAACTTGAACATCGGGGCTTGTTCGAGATTTTACTGCTGACCGGGATGGCCCCTTCGCGAGCATGCTCGCGAAGGGGCCAGTGAAGTCAGCGCAAATCGCCTTTTAAACTCTGGCGTTTAAAAGACACCTTCAGACACGCCTTCCAAGCTACACATCCTTGCGCCTTTGCCTACAGCTACGCCAGAATCCGCCGGCTTGTGCGCCTTGGGGGCGGGTTCTATTGTGGGGCGGTCGCTGACGAATCAGCGATCGGGTTTCGCAGCCCGGATCAATCAAGGCGCACAGCGCTCCAGTGCATTGCCATCAAGATTAATGGCAATGATGCTTCATGGCGGCTGTGCGCGGGATACCTTCGGGTATGCCGGGTTCCTTGATTCCCGGTCTGCGAACCTGCGTACAGCTGCCACCTCTTTTCGTTTCGCAGCGAAATGTGGCAGCTCCAGCAATCAAGGAGCTTCACCATGATCAAACCAACACCCAACCCACCCGAAACCGACCCAACTTCCCCCTACGAATCCCTCGATTCAAAAAAACTCCACGAAGCCGCCGACCGCGTCCTCGATCACTATCTCTGCCCACCCGGTTCCACCCCGCCGCCACGCAAAACCCGGCGGATGTACGCCGTGACCGCGGATTTCAAAAACGAGGAACTGCTGGCCGATGCTAGCGAAACCCTCGCTTCAGCCAGAACCATCGCCCATGACTTCGCCCATCTCATACCGGCGTCGCAACGCAGGACGCTGTTGGGGATCGCGCAATTGATCATGCTGGGGGAGCTGGCGGTGAATCGGGTGATGGATAATCTGGAGTTGCCGCAGTAGCGACACGCGATGATCGTTCCCACGCTCCTGCGTGGGAATGCCTCAACGGACGCTCCGCGTTCGGCTTTGGAAGGGACGCGGAGCGTCCCGGGCTGCATTCCCACGCAGAGCGTGGGAACGATCATAAAACCGCCGCCCCATTTTCAGCGGCTTTGCGAACAGTTGCTCAATACCGGAGGATTTTTACTTTTCCATTCTTGCTCTTGGGCAATTCGAACTCGACCTCGTTGCCGACTTTGACGTTCGCCTGCAAGGCATCGGGCAATGGAATGCTGAATCGGTATTCTCTGGCCGTCAGAAAAAAACCCGTGGCTTCGGCAAAGGAAAGGGATCGTCCCGATTGCTTCGGCGTGATGGTGCCTCTTCCGGTTTTTTCATCGTAGCTGCTGAAAATACCTTTCATTGCCTTGCTCCCTTGCACTCGCCTGCCTGACCGCGTCAGTGCGCGGCCGCACCTTGCATCAAACTGCAAAATCACGGCGACTGCACCTGTCAGAGTTGACAGTCATGGGGGAGCGCAGACAAATGGCTTCGCCGCAACGTCAGGAATCGCGGCGCAGATCCGGCGGAATCGGCAAATCGTCCTTGAGCGGATCCGGGCGCTTGCCCTTGCCCGCGCGGTACTGGCGGATCTGGTAGACGTAGGCCAGCACCTGAGCAACCGCCAGGTACAGGCCGCCGGGGATTTCCTGATCCAGTTCGGTGGAGTAGTAGATCGAACGCGCCAGCCCCGGCGATTCGAGGAGCATGACGTTGTTGGCCACGGCGATTTCGCGAATCTTCAGCGCGAGGAAGTCGCTGCCCTTGGCCAGCAGTATCGGCGCGCCGCCCTTCTCCGAATCGTACTTGAGCGCGACGGCGTAGTGCGTCGGGTTGGTGATGACCACGTCGGCATCGGGAATCGCCGCCATCATGCGGCGTTGCGACATCTCGCGCTGGGTCTGACGGATGCGCTGTTTGACCTCCGGACGCCCCTCCTGATCCTTGTGCTCGTCGCGCACTTCCTGCTTGGTCATCAGCAGTTTCTTGTGGGCTTCCCAGAGCTGCACCGGCACGTCGACAGCAGCGATGATGATCAGGCCGCAGGCCAGCCACAACGTGCTCCAGCCGACCAGCGTGACGCTGTGAATGATCGCCATTTCAAGCGGCTCGTGGGCGATCCGCAAAAAGTCATCGACGTCCGCCGACAACACCGCCAACGCCACCCCCAAGGTGATCAGAAACTTGGCCAGGGCCTTGAGCAGTTCGACCACCGCTTTGAAGGAGAACATCCGTTTCAGGCCCGCCGCCGGGTTCATCCGGCTGAACTTGGGCGCCATGGAGCCGGCCGCAAACAGCCAGCCACCGAGGGAGATCGGCCCGATCAGGGCTGCCAGCAATAGCGTGATCATGAATGGCTGGATGGCCACCAGCGCCATCTGACCCGACTTCAACAAAAATGCGCCCATGGAACCCTGATCCATGATCACCTCACGCGACAGCGTAAAGTTCAGGCGCATCAGCTCCATGAGGTCTTCGGCCAGCATGCCGCCAAACACCAGCAGCGCGCCGGCACCGGCCATGGTCACGACCAGGGTGTTGAGCTCTTTGGAGCGGGCTATCTCACCCTTCTCGCGGGAGTCCTTTTTGCGTTTTTCCGTGGGGTCTTCTGTTTTGTCCTGACCGCTTTCGCTCTCTGCCATGACTCAGCGCGCCCGTGCCAGTTCGCGTAACAGCTGCAAGGCTTCAGTGGCCAGCGGCTGATACTGATTGAGAATGTCCGCCAGACCGACCCAGACGATGAACAGACCAAGCACCAGGGTCAGCGGAAAACCGATGGAGAAGATGTTCAGTTGCGGCGCGGCACGGGTCATCACGCCAAACGCGATGTTGACCACCAGCAGCGCGGTGACCGCCGGCAACACCAACAACAGCGCCGCCCCCAGTACCCAACCGAGTTTGCCCGCCAGTTCCCAGTAATGCGCGGTCATCAGACCGCTGCCGACCGGTAGCGTGGTGAAGCTTTCGGTAAGGACTTCGAAGACCACCAGATGGCCGTTCATCGACAGGAACAGCAACGTGACGAGCATGGTAAAGAACTGCCCGATCACCGCCACCGAGACGCCGTTGGCCGGGTCGACCATCGAGGCGAAACCCATGCCCATCTGGATCGCGACAATCTGCCCGGCCACGGCAAAGGCCTGGAAAAACAGCTGCAGGGAAAACCCCAGCACCGCACCGACGAGGATCTGTTCGGCAATCAACATCAAGCCACTCAGATCCAGCGGACTGACCGCCGGCATTGGCGGCAGGCTCGGGGCAATGCACACGGTGATCGCCACGGCGAAATACAGGCGGATCCGGCGCGACACCAGGGTGGTGCCGAACACCGGCATGACCATCAGCATCGACGCCACGCGAAACAGCGGCAACATGAACGAGGCCACCCAGGTACTGATCTGGGTGTCGGTCAGCTGAAGCAGAGATTGCATGGCTTAGCCGATGACCATCGGGATGTTTTTGTACAACTGGATGATGTATTCCATGAAGGTCTGCACGATCCACGGACCGCCCACAATCAGGGTCACCAGCATCACCAGCAGACGCGGCAGGAAGCTCAGGGTCTGTTCGTTGATCTGCGTCGCGGCCTGGAACATCGCCACCAGCAAGCCGACCAACAGGCTCGGCACTACCAGAATCGCGACCATCAATGTGGTCAGCCAAAGGGCTTCACGAAAGATATCGACCGCAACTTCCGGCGTCATGGCGAGACACCTCCAAAACTGCTGGCCAGGGTGCCGATGATCAGCGCCCAGCCATCCACCAGCACAAACAGCATGATCTTGAACGGCAGCGAGATGATCAGCGGCGACAGCATCATCATACCCATCGCCATCAGCACACTGGCCACGACGAGGTCGATGATCAGGAACGGAATGAAGATCATGAAGCCGATCTGGAACGCGGTTTTAAGCTCGGAGGTGACGAACGCCGGCACCAGAATGGTCAGCGGCGCCTGATCCGGGGTGGCGATGTCGGTGCGCTTGGACAGGCGCATGAACAGCTCCAGATCGCTGGTGCGGGTCTGCGCGAGCATGAAGTCCTTGATTGGCACCTGGGCCTTCTCCACCGCTTGCTGGGCGGTAAGGGTTTCCGCCAGATACGGTTGCAGAGCGTCCTTGTTCACCCGGTCGAACACCGGGGCCATGATGAACAGGGTCAGGAACAGTGCCATGCCGGTGAGGATCTGGTTCGACGGCGTCTGTTGCAGGCCGAGGGCCTGACGCAGGATCGAGAAGACGATGATGATCCGGGTGAAACTGGTCATCAGAATCACGGCCGCCGGGATGAAGCTCAGCGCGGTCATGATCAGCAGGATCTGCAGACTGACCGAATACTCCTGCGCGCCATCGGCGTTGGTGCCCAGCGTGATCGCCGGGATCGACAACGGATCGGCGGCGAACGCCAGCGGCGCGGCCAGCATCAGGGCCAGCGTCAAGACGATGCGTAGCGCACCCATTACTTCGTATCCTTCTGATCCTTGCCGAGTATCTTCAGCAGATGCTGGGCAAATTCCGGGGTCGCTTTCTCGCTGGTACTCGGCACCTCGACCGGCTCCTTGAGCACGTGCAGCGCGGTGATGGTGCCGGGGCTCAGGCCGAGCAGAATCTGCTCGTTGCCGACCTGCACCAGCAGCAAGCGGTCACGCGGACTCAGTGCGCGTGAACCGATCAGCTCGATCACTTGCCCTTTGCCTGCCGGCCCGGCCTGCTGCACCCGGCGCAACAGCCAGGCGAGGAAGAAGATCACGCCCAGCACCAGCAACAGGCCAAACACCAGTTGCGTCAATTGCCCGGCCACGCCGCTGGTGACCATCGGCGCGGTGGCGGCAGGCACTGTCGTGGCTGTCGACGGCTCGGCAGCCAGCACGCTCAATGGCAATGCCAGCAGAGCCCAGAGAAACCGTTTCACTCAGCGCAGCTTCTTGATGCGTTCGCTTGGGCTGATCACGTCAGTCAGGCGGATGCCGAACTTCTCGTTGACCACCACCACTTCGCCGTGTGCGATCAGGGTGCCGTTGACCAGCACGTCCAGCGGCTCGCCGGCCAGACGATCGAGCTCGATCACCGAACCCTGGTTGAGTTGCAGCAGGTTGCGGATGTTGATGTCGGTGCTGCCGACTTCCATCGAGATCGATACCGGGATGTCGAGGATCACGTCCAGGTTCGGGCCGTCGAGGGTCACCGGATCGTTGTTCTTCGGCACGCTGCCGAACTCTTCCATCGGCAGACGCGAGCCGCCGGCTGCGTCGGCGGCCAGCAGGGCGTCGATGTCAGCTTGACCGTCACCGGTTTCTTCAAGGGCAGCAGCCCATTCGTCAGCCAGTGCCTGGTCGTCCTGGGCGTTCATATCGTCGTTCATCATTTGTCCTCGGCGGGCAAAAATTCAGTTAAATGCTTGGGGGTTGGAGCGCCGCTTCAGCGACGCTCGATCGGCTCGATCACTTGCAACGCGAGGTTGCCTTTGTGCGAGCCCATCTTGACCTTGAAGGCCGGCACGCCGTTGGCGCGCATGATCATTTCGTCCGGCATTTCCACCGGGATCACATCGCCCGGCTGCATGTGCAGGATGTCGCGCAGTTTCAACTGGCGGCGAGCCACGGTGGCGCCGATCGGCACGTCGACATCGAGCACGTCCTGGCGCAGGGCGTTGACCCAGCGCTCGTCCTGATCGTCGAGGTCGGACTGGAAACCGGCGTCGAGCATTTCGCGCACCGGCTCGATCATCGAGTACGGCATGGTCACGTGCAGATCACCGCCACCGCCATCGAGTTCGATGTGGAAGGTGGAGACCACAATCGCTTCGCTCGGGCCGACGATGTTGGCCATGGCCGGGTTCACTTCCGAGTTGATGTACTCGAAATTGACTTCCATGATCGCTTGCCAGGCTTCTTTCAAATCGACGAAAGCCTGCTCCAGCACCATGCGCACCACGCGCAGTTCGGTCGGGGTGAATTCACGCCCTTCGATCTTGGCGTGACGGCCGTCGCCGCCGAAGAAGTTGTCCACCAGCTTGAACACCAGTTTGGCGTCGAGGATGAACAGCGCGGTGCCGCGCAACGGTTTGATCTTGACCAGGTTGAGGCTGGTCGGTACGTACAGCGAGTGCACATATTCGCCGAACTTCATCACCTGCACGCCACCGACGGCAACGTCCGCCGAGCGGCGCAGCATGTTGAACATGCTGATGCGGGTGTAGCGGGCAAAACGCTCGTTGATCATTTCCAGAGTCGGCATGCGTCCGCGGACGATGCGATCCTGACTGGTCAGGTCGTAGCTTTTGACACTGCCGGGTTCGGCAGCGTTATCGGTCTGTACCAGACCATCGTCGACGCCATGCAACAGCGCGTCGATTTCATCCTGGGACAGCAGATCCTGCACGGCCATGTCGTGTTCCTACTGCAGTACGAAATTAGTGAAAAGCAACTGTTCGATCACCACTTTGCCCAGCTCTTTCTGCGCCACTTCCTGGACGCTGGCTGTGGCCTTCTGGCGCAACATCTCTTGGCCGACCGGAGTCGCCAAAGTGGCGAAATCCTGACCGGAGAAGAGCATCACCAGGTTGTTGCGGATTACCGGCATGTGCACTTTGAGCGCTTCCAGATCGGCCTGATTACGCGCCAGCATGGTGATGCTCACCTGCATGTAGCGCTGACGGCCGTTCTGGTTGTAGTTGGCAACGAAGGCCGGAGCCATCGGCTCGAAAATCGCTGGCTGCTTGCCGACAGGCGCCGCATCGGCGGCCTCGGCGGGCTTGCTCTGGGCGCTGTGCATGAAGAACCAGGTCGCCCCCACGGATGCACCAATGGCCAACAGCAACGCCAGCACGATCACAATGATCAGCTTGAGTTTGCCTTTGGTTGCGGGGTCTTTCACTGCTGCTGTTTCGCTCTTCGCCATGCCAATAATCCGTCACTATTCGGGTTTTCACAGTCGCACGGCAAGGCAAGAGCAAGTGTTATGCCAGAAGTGTCGGTGATGGTGGAGACAACGCTAAAGTCAAAGGCACCCTCACCCCAGCCCTCTCCCGGAGGGAGAGGGGGCCGACCGAGGTGTTTTGTCGTGAAACGTCGACCTGAAAGACCGAGTCGACTATGGATTCACAGCAGAACTATCAGGTCGGCGTACTTCACCAGCATCCCC
>NZ_JBSVXS010000162.1:0-9377 GCF_054070155.1 Pseudomonas sp. SDT291_1_S447 | reverse complement strand
CGCAAAGACACCTCGGTCAGTCCCCTCTCCCACTGGGAGAGGGTTAGGGTGAGGGGCTTTTCAGATCCTGAGTTCGACTCCGGACTTTCAGGTCATAGCGCAAAGACACCTGAATCAGTCCCCTTTCCCACTGGGAGAGGGCTAGGGTGAGGGGCTTTTCAGACCCTGAGTTCGACTCCGGACTTTCAGGTCGGCGTATAGCGCAAAGACACCTCGGTCAGTCCCCTCTCCCACTGGGAGAGGGTTAGGGTGAGGGCCGATCCACAGCTGGAACACCGACTCCAATACACCATCAAGCCAGACTTTTGCTCACCACCTCATACACATCACTCGACAACTGCCCCGATGCCCGAATCCGCTCCAGCTCGCCCTTCATCAACGCCTGACGCGCATCGTCATATTTGCGCCAGCGAGTCAGCGGTGCCAATTGGCGAGAAGCAATCTGCGGGTTGAAGCCGTTCAGCTCGATCACCAGATCCGCGAGGAAACGATAGCCGGAGCCATCCGCCGCGTGGAAGTTGATCAGGTTCTGCCCGGCAAACGCACCGACCAGCGCACGCACCTTGTTCGGGTTCTTGATGTTGAACGCCGGGTGCTGCATCAACGCTTTCACCCGCTCCAGACCGCCGGGCAAGGTGCTGCCGGCCTGCACGCTGAACCACTGATCCATGACCAGCGGGTTGTCCTTGAAGTGCTCGGCGAAACTGGCCAGCGCCAAGGCTTTCTGCTCTTCAAATGGCGAGTTGACCAGCACCGCCAGCGCAGTCAGGCGCTCGGTCATGTTGTCGGCGCTTTCGAATTGCTCGAGCGCCGCTGCCAGTACTTCCGGTTTGCCGCTAAGCATCAGGTACGACAGCGCAATGTTCTGCAGCGCGCGACGAGCAAAGTGCTCGGCCTCGGCCACATACGGGGTCTTTTTCGACAGGTCACGGTTGGCCTGATAACGCAGCCACAGCGCCTCGAACAAGCCTTCGGCCAGTTGCTTGCGCGCGAACTCGCGAGCGATATGGATCGCATCGACGTCAGCCACTTCGCTGATTTCAGTGAGGTACGCCTCACCCGGCAACGACAGCATCTCGGCGACCATGGCCTGATCCAGCGACTCATCCGAGAGCACCGTGCGCAGCGCCGACACCAGGCGCGGGTCGAGCTTCAGGCTCTCGCCCTTCTGCTGCTGGCCGATCAGTTCTTGCAGCACTTGCACCGACAGTTGTTGACCGGCATCCCAGCGGTTGAAACCGTCGCTGTCGTGCTGCATCAGGAACATCAATTGATCGCGGTTGTAAGGGAAGCTCAGTTTCACCGGCGCCGAGAAGCCGCGCAGCAGCGATGGCAGCGGTTGTTCAGCGATGTCGACAAAGGTGAAAGTCTGCTCGGCTTCGGTGACCGAAATCACGCGGGTGGTGCCTTGCGCTGCGGCTTCACCGCTCAGACGCAGGGCAATCTCGTTGCCTTGGCTGTCGAGCAGGCCCAACTCGACCGGAATCACGAACGGCAGTTTTTCAACTTTGTCCGGGGTTTCCGGACAGCTCTGGCGGAAGGTCAGGCTGTAGGTTTTCGCCGCAGCGTCGTAAGACTCGCTCACCGCCAGGCGCGGCGTGCCGGCCTGGCTGTACCAGCGCTTGAACTGGGTCAGGTCGACGCCGTTGGCATCTTCCATCGCTTTGATGAAATCGTCGCAGGTGACCGCTTGACCGTCGTGACGCTCGAAGTACAGATCGCTGCCCTTACGGAAACCTTCAGCGCCGAGCAAGGTATGGATCATGCCGACCACTTCCGAACCCTTTTCGTACACGGTCAGGGTGTAGAAGTTGGAAATCTCGATGAAGCTGTCCGGGCGCACGGCGTGAGCCATCGGGCCGGCATCTTCGGCGAACTGATGGGTGCGCAGATAAGCCACGTCCTGAATGCGCTTGACCGTGGCCGAGTTCATGTCGGCGGAGAAGCCGGAATCACGGAATACGGTGAAGCCTTCTTTCAGCGACAGCTGGAACCAGTCGCGGCAGGTCACGCGGTTGCCCGACCAGTTGTGGAAGTATTCGTGAGCAACGATTGCTTCAACGCGCTGGTGTGCAGCGTCGGTGGCGGTTTCGGCGCGAGCGAGCACAGCGCTGGAGTTGAAGATGTTGAGGCCTTTGTTCTCCATCGCGCCCATGTTGAAGTCGTTGACGGCGACGATCATGAAGATGTCCAGATCGTACTCGCGACCGTAAACCTCTTCGTCCCAGCGCATCGACTTCTTCAGGCTGGTCATCGCGTGCTGGCACTTGTCGATGTTTTCCGGCTCGACGTAGATGCGCAGTGCGACGTTGCGGTTGGTCATGGTGGTGAAGCTGTCTTCAACGCACCACAAGTCACCGGCCACCAGCGCGAACAGGTACGCCGGTTTCATGAACGGGTCTTCCCAGGTTGCCCAGTGCCGGCCGTCTTCGCCCGGGCCCGAGGCAATCGGGTTGCCGTTGGAGAGCAGCACCGGATAGCTGTGCTGCTCCGCGACCACGGTGGTGGTGAACTTGCTCATCACGTCCGGGCGGTCGAGGTAGTAAGTGATCTTGCGGAAACCTTCGGCCTCGCACTGGGTGCAGAACATCGTGCCGGACTTGTACAGGCCTTCCAGCGCGGTGTTGGTTTCCGGGTGGATCTTGACGCTGGTGTCGACCGTGAAGGTTTCGGCGGTCGGCTGCAGGGTCAGATGGTTTTCAGACAATTGATAGTCAGCAGCGCCAAGTTCTTTATCGGCCAGGGTCACCGAGAGCAACTCCAACTGCTGACCATCGAGCACCAGCGGCGGCAGGCCCGGGCCACGAGCCGGGTTGCGGCGCATGACCAACTGCGCGTGCACCAGGCTGTGATCCTCGAACAACTCGAAGGTCAGGTGTGTTTCGTCGATCAGGTACTCGGGCGCCTGATAGTCCTTCAGGTAAATCATCTTCGGTTGTTCGGTGCGCATGCTGGAGTCCTTATTGATGCACGGCGAGCTGATAAGCCGTGTACTTGCGAATATTGATCACGCCGGTATCGAAGATCAGGTACTGGCCTTTGATGCCCAACAACGTGCCTTCGGCAATCGGGTTCTTGTCCAGGTTGAAGCTGACGATTTTCGCCGGGTATTGCTCGACCGGATAGCGGATTTCGAGAGGTTCTACATCGGCAATCGTCTGAATTGCTTGTAGGCCGAATCGCTCTTGCAGGCCTTGCAGACCTTCGGCGCAACTGTCGAACAGCTGATCGCGCACCTGCGCCAGATCGACCGCCGCCGCATCGCCTTTGAGTAGCGCGCGCCAGTTGGTTTTGTCAGCCACTTGACTGCGGAACAGGTCTTCAACGAAACCGGACTGCTGCCGTGTGGCAACGCGCATGATCGGCAACGCCTGACACGCACCCTGATCAATCCAGCGAGTCGGCAGCTGCGTAGCACGAGTGATGCCAACCTTGATCCCAGACGA
The DNA here is from genome assembly GCF_054070155.1 of Pseudomonas sp. SDT291_1_S447. Taxonomy (NCBI): domain Bacteria; kingdom Pseudomonadati; phylum Pseudomonadota; class Gammaproteobacteria; order Pseudomonadales; family Pseudomonadaceae; genus Pseudomonas; species Pseudomonas sp. SDT291_1_S447. The sequence goes on along the minus strand of NZ_JBSVXS010000162.1, from coordinate 5,931 downwards.
ATTGGACAGGTAAACCACGTGGTCGGTCATGCAGAACTGCTCGCCCCACGCTGGATCGCGACAGGTGCCGGCGTCATAGTGGCAGCGCTCCGGGCTCATGATGCACAGGTCGCACTGCGCCAGTTTGGTCATGCACGGATAGCAGTAACCCTGGCTGAAACTGGTTTTGGTCTTGCGCCCGCAATGGGTGCAGTGGATCGCCCCCAGGTACTCCAGACGCACCGTGGTGCCGATCAACGGGTTGACCGGCACCTCGACGTCATCCAGACGAAACGCGTATTGCACGTTCGGCCCGTCCAGGCGCGCCGACATTTTGCTGATTGCACCGCGGCCAATCTCGATCAATGGATGGCATCCGACTTGAACAGGATGTTCGGCACTTCAATCGACTTCGACGCACATTCCTGCGGGCCCATGTAACCGGTGCGCTGGTCTTCAGGCAGGTTCTGGATTTCCCAGGCAATCATCGCCTGCAGCGACAGTTCGCGCTGTTCGGCGGTGAGCTTGCCACCGTCGGACCATTTGCCGATTTCCACGGCCAGCTTCAGGCTCTCGTAGATGTCCGGGGTGATGTTGTTGATCATGTCGTTAAAAGAGGACATCAGGGTCTCCGTGCTCTTTATCTACAGAAAATTTTAGGCGGCCAGTTTACGGCGGTTATACAAACCACCCAACAAACCGGTGAAGCATCCGATGAGTAACCCGCTGACATGCGCGGCGTTGGCGATTTCGCCGAAGCCGATCACCGAGATCAGCCCGGACATGCACACCAACAACCAGATCAGCATCATTGCCAGTACACCACGCGGCAGACGATAGGCCGGGTTCGGCGACAGCAGCTGGAAGATCCAGCAATGCCCGAGCAAGCCGTAAAGTACGCCCGACAGGCCGCCAAACAAGGTCGCGCCGCTCCAGACAAACTGCGCGTAGTTGGACACCAGACTGAACAGCAGCGTCAGGCCGATCAGGTTGATGCTGCCCTGGCGCGACTCGATGCGCCGCCCCAGCTCCCAGTACCACATGCCGTTCATGGCCAGGTGGAGGATGCCGAAGTGGATCAGCATCGGTGTGACCAGCCGCCACCACTGCCCCGCCGCCAGACTGTCGGCCAACGGTGTGAAATGGATGTACTCGCCGACTACCTGAAAATCGAGGAAAGTCAGCCAGCGCAGGGTTTGCAGGTTCTCACCGAGGTACGTCAATCCGCCAACGATCAGGCACAACAACAGGATGAACCCGGTGGCCTTGGCATACTTCAGTTGCTCGACGAAGCTCGGACGCTTGAAGGTTGGCGCGACGGGGATGTCCATTTGCTGATCGGGGTCGCCCGCCGGGAAGCGTTCGTAGAGTGAACGCACGTCATCGCTGATTTCCGCCGGCGCCCACAACACTTGCTCGCCCGCCTCCTCGCTGACCCGATGCGGGACCTGCATGCGTTGCAGCAGTTTGACGAAACCACTCAGGTCCACCGCCAACGGCAGACGCAATACCGCTATCGCACTCATTGCAGCACCTCCGGCCGTTCGACATCGACCCAGACAAATTTATGCGGATCCAGACGGGTTTCCTGATCCAGACGATAGGCGACCAGTTTGCCGTAGAGCACCGCGCTGTAATCCAGGCACGCGAGGTTCGGGCGGATCGGCGCCGGTTTGCCGCTGCGCCAGTAGTGGCCGACGAAGAGCAACGGCTCGTCGACGCCGTAGCGCAGCAAATTGTTTTTTTCACTGGAGGTCAGCGGCTTCTGCGCCACCGGATCTGGCAGTGCATCAGGCTGGAAAACGATATCGCCGTAGGTTTTCGGATCGTCTTCCCAGAACTTGGTGCGGAAGAACGAGCGCACCAGACCATCGCCGCTGGTCATGGTCAGGCCATCCGGCAGGCGCATGTCGGTGCCGCGCAGCAGACGGTCGAACACGGTGCAGGCGAAGCTGTCCGGCACGGCCGAGGCCTGCAGGAAGTGTTCATCGATGCAGCCATTGGGGAACAGCGCGCGCAGCGGTTCGATCAGGCCGGCATCCCAACAGGCATGCACAACCCGGAAGCGTCCGGCGTCGACAAACAGCGGCAGCTCATAGAACCAGCGCTGGAAATCATGCCAGTCGCCGGGATGATCTTCGAACTGGGTCAGGGTTTCGTGCAGCAGGCGTGCGTGGCGCGGCGTGTGTTCGCGCACGAACTGCTTGCCGCTGCCCGGTAGCGCCGGGGTGCTCCAGCCCAGAGCATTGAATTCGTGGTTGCCCATGATGCACAAAGCCTGACCGGCCTCGACCATGTCGTGAACGATGTGCAAGGCCTCGCGAATACGCGGGCCACGGTCGATGATGTCGCCGACGAACACGGCCATGCGCGAAGGATGCCGCCAGACCCCGCCCTGCTTGTGATAACCGAGACGGTCCAGCAAGTGTTCGAGGGTCAGGGCGCATCCGTGCACGTCACCAATCAGGTCATAACTGCGCGCGGGATCGAGCATCAGTCGCCTCCACCGCCCAGCTTGCTGCCCCAGCCGAGCTTGGTGCGGCAGACTTCGTAGTAGTTGTGATCGAGCGGGTGAATCAGGCGCAGCTTCTGCGCTTTCTTGCTGACGGTGATGGTGTCGCCCGGCGCGCAGGTGAAATGGTTCTGCCCGTCACAGGAGACTTGCGGGTAAATCTGCATGTTTTTCGACACGACGATTTTCAGCTCACTGTTGCCATCGACCACAATTGGCCGGCTCGACAACATATGGGGGTACATCGGCACGATCACAATGGCATCGAGCTTGGGATGCATGATCGGCCCGCCGGCGGACAGTGCGTATGCGGTGGAACCGGTCGGCGTGGCGACGATCAGGCCGTCGGCCTTCTGGCTGCAGACAAACTGGCCGTCGATGTACAGCTCGAACTCGATCATCCGCGTCGATTTGCCCGGGTGCAGCACCACGTCGTTGAGCGCATCGCCCTGACCGATGGCCTCGGCATGGCGGCGCACTTCGGCCTGCAGCAGGAAGCGGTTTTCCACCAGATAGTGGCCGTCGAGTACCTTGGCGACTTCGACTTCCAGCTCGTCCGGGCGAATATCGGTGAGGAAACCGAGGCTGCCACGGTTGATCCCCAGCACCGGAATATTGTGTTTGGCCAGCGCCCGAGCGGCGCCGAGCAGACTGCCGTCACCGCCGACGACGATGACCATGTCGCAGACTTCGCCGAGCATCTTGCGCGACGAAGTTTGCAGGCCGTGGCCCGGCAGGACTTCGGCGATGGTGTCTTCGAGGATCACATGCAGGTGACGATCGAGCAGAAACCGTTTCAGTCGGCGGACGGTATCCAGCACCTGGGAACTGCCCAGGCGACCGATGATGCCGATATTACGAAATTGCTCCATGGGACCTCTGCGGACAATCGAAAACGCGAAAAACCCGATTATGGGCGAAAGCGCCGGTTAGACAAAATCCTTTCAGCCTCAGGGGTGTGCTCGTGTTTACGGCTATGCTCGCAAGATGATCCTATTTCCCGACTTGCTGCAGTTGCCCCACCAATTACGCCACCCGGAAGTGCGCGATCTGGCGTGGGTGATCCTCGCCCCGCCGATGCTCGCCACCACGCCGTGGCCGCAGCGCCATCCGCTGGCGGGCAGCGATTGGGTGCACGATCCAGAGCGACTGGAACACTGGTTGCGCCAGCTCGACCGCGACAGTTATGGCTTGCTGCATTGGTTGTCGCAGGCACGCACGCGGCGCCTGGGCCTGTATTACGAGCGGCTGTGGCAGTTTGCCGTGGAGCATGCACCGGGCATCGAGCTGATCGCCGCCAACCTGCCGATCCGCCGCGAGGGCCACACCCTCGGCGAACTGGACATGCTGCTGCGTGACCGCGATGGCGTGCATCACCTGGAGCTGGCGATCAAGCTTTATCTCGGCCCGCAGAATGGCGACGGTCGTGATGCGGCGCAGTGGCTGGGGCCGGGCTGTCATGATCGGCTCGATCGTAAACTGGCGCATCTGGCCGAACATCAGTTGCCAATCTCGGCGCGTCCGGAAAGTCGCGAAGTGCTGGCGGCGCTGGATATCGAGGTGTTCAGTGCGCAACTGTGGCTGGGCGGTTATTTGTTGTATCCGTGGCCTGGACAGGCTGAATCACCGAACGGTGCGCATCCGCAGCATTTGCGCGGCAGTTGGTTGCATCAGAAGGATTGGCCGGCGTTTGTCGCGCAACGTCCGGCCGGACGCTGGCAACCCCTGCCCCGCCACGCCTGGCTGGCGCCGGCGCATTATCCGGCGGATCAGACCTGGACGTTGGAGCATTTACGGATCTGGCTGGAAGATCTTGAACCGCTGGCCCCGGCGCAGTTGATGGTGCGCCTGATCGAGAATGCGCGGGGGGAATGGGAAGAGGCGGAGCGGTTGTTTCTGGTGTCGGATCTTTGGCCGAATGTACCCGGCCAGGCCTGAGCTTTTGTAGTGTTGGTACCGGCCCCATCGCGAGCAGGCTCACTCCTACATTGGAATGCGTTCCCCTGTAGGAGTGAGCCTGCTCGCGATGGGGTCACCTCGGTCTAAAGTGAAAGCCGCACAGCCAAAGCCGCCAACGTCACCAACAACACCGGCACCGTCAACACAATCCCGACCCTGAAGTAATACCCCCAACCAATGTGAATGCCCTTGCGCTCCAGCACATGCAGCCAGAGCAACGTCGCCAGACTGCCAATCGGCGTGATCTTCGGTCCCAGGTCACTGCCAATCACGTTGGCATAGATCATCGCTTCCTTGACCACCCCGCTCGCCTGACTGGCATCAATCGACAACAAGCCAATCAACACTGTCGGCAAATTGTTCATGATCGACGACAGCAACGCCGTCAGCACGCCCGTGCCCATTGCTGCGCCCCACACACCATGACCGGCAAAGACATCCAGCCAACCGGCCAGATACCCGGTCAACCCGGCATTGCGCAGGCCATACACCACCAGATACATGCCCAGCGAAAAAATCACGATCTGCCAAGGCGCTTCTTTCATCACCTTGCGCGTGGAAATCTTGTGGCCGCGGGCGGCGATTCCCAACAACAGCGCGGCGCACACGGCGGAAATCGCACTGATCGGAATGCCCAGCGGCTCCAGCGCAAAACAACCGATCAGCAGAATCACCAACACCACCCAGCCCGCATAAAACGTGGCTTTGTCATGGATCGCGGTTTCTGGATGCTCAAGCTGCTCCGGGTCGTAAGCCTTGGGAATGTCGCGGCGGAAAAACCACAGCAACATGCCCAGCGTCGCCGCCACGCTGACGAAGTTCACCGGCACCATCACCGCTGCGTAGCGGTTGAAGCCGATGTGAAAGAAGTCTGCCGAGACGATGTTGACCAGGTTCGACACCACCAGCGGCAGGCTCGCGGTATCGGCGATAAACCCTGCGCCCATGACGAATGCCAGCGTCGCCGCCGGGGAAAAGCGCAGCGCCAGCAACATCGAGATCACGATCGGCGTGAGAATCAGTGCCGCACCGTCATTGGCGAACAACGCCGACACCAGCGCGCCGAGCAGCACCATAAACGCAAACAACTTGCGCCCACTGCCGCGCCCCCAGCGCGCCACGTGCAATGCGGCCCAATTGAAAAAACCAGCTTCGTCGAGCAACAGACTGATGATGATCAGCGCGACGAAGGTGCCGGTAGCGTTCCAGATGATCTGCCACACCAGCGGAATATCGCTCAGGTGTACAACGCCGAAGATCAGCGCCAACACAGCGCCAAGCGTCGCACTCCAGCCGACGCCGAGGCCTTTGGGTTGCCAGATGACAAGGGTAATGGTCAGCAGGAAAATCAGTGATGCAGCGAGCATCCGCAACAGCCTTAAATTGAAATGGGGTTATGAAGCCAACACAAAACCTGTAGGCCTTCGCCTGCTCGCGATAGCGGACTGTCAGTTACCAAAGAGGTTGAATGTCGGACCACA
>NZ_JBSVXS010000161.1:0-9464 GCF_054070155.1 Pseudomonas sp. SDT291_1_S447 | reverse complement strand
CCTTCATTCAGCACTGTGTTGTCAGGAATACCGCTATCGCGAGCAGGCTCACTCCTACAGGGACTTTTTTCAGCCGCGCGGGTGATGTTTGGCGTGCAGATCCTGCAATCGAGCGCGGGCGACGTGGGTGTATATCTGCGTGGTGGAAAGGTCGCTGTGGCCGAGCAGCATCTGCACCACGCGCAAATCCGCGCCGTGGTTGAGCAAGTGCGTGGCAAACGCATGACGCAAGGTGTGCGGCGACAGCGACTTGCCGATCCCGGCAACCTTGGCCTGATGCTTGATCCGGTGCCAGAAGGTCTGGCGGGTCATCTGCTCACCGCGCTGGCTGGGGAACAGCACATCACTGGGCCGGCCACCGAGCAGTTCGCCGCGACCGTCACGCATATAGCGCTCGACCCAGACAATCGCCTCCTCGCCCATCGGCACCAGCCGTTCCTTGCTGCCCTTGCCCATCACCCGCAACACGCCCTGGCGCAAATTGACCTGCTCCAGCGTCAGACTGACCAGTTCCGTCACCCGCAAACCGCATGCGTACAGCACTTCAAGCATGGCGCGGTCACGCTGGCCGATCGCTTCGCTCAGATCCGGTGCTTTGAGCAAGGCTTCAACGTCGGCTTCCGACAGGGACTTAGGCAACGGCCTACCGAGTTGCGGCATGTCGACGCGCAACGTCGGGTCGACGCTGATCAGCTTTTCCCGCAGCAGATAGCGATAAAAGCCACGCACACCGGAGAGGAATCTGGCAGTGGAACGTGGTTTGTAGTTCTGCTCCAAACGCCAGGATAAGTGATCAAGGATCAACTCGCGGCCAGCATTGATCAGCTCCAGGTTTTTCGCCTGCAACCAGCCGTTGAACAGCGCCAGATCGCTGCGATAAGCGCCGCGGGTGTTATCGGACAGGCCCTTCTCAAGCCACAGAGCGTCGAGGAATTGGTCAATCAGAGGGTGGTCGATGGCAGGCATGGGCGCTCAAGACACACAGCCTCATGACTGTGCGCAAATGTAGAGTGAACTGTAGGAATGGGCGCTAGTCTTTCATAGCCGGCTATTTCAAGGAACAGGGAGCATCAATGAACGAGCAGCAAATTCTCTTGGCATTTGGCGGGATTGGCGCGGCGGCGCTGGGTTGCCAATGGCTGGCCTGGCGCCTGAAGCTGCCGGCGATTCTGTTTTTGTTGCTGACGGGGATTCTGGTCGGCCCAGTGCTGGGCTGGCTCGATCCGCAGGAAATGTTCGGGCCGCTGCTGATGCCGCTGGTGTCGCTGGCCGTCGCGCTGATTCTGTTCGAAGGCAGCCTGACCCTGCACCTGTCGGAGTGGAAGGAGATCGGCAGCGTCGTTCATCGTCTGGTGACCATTGGCGCGATCTCGACCTGGATCGTCATCGCGGTCGCTACGCACTTCCTGCTCGGTTTCGACTGGATGCTGGCCATCCTGTTCGGCAGCCTGACGCTGGTCACCGGCCCGACGGTGATCGTGCCGATGCTGCGCGTGGTAAGGCCGAAAGCCTCGATCGCCAATATTTTGCGTTGGGAGGGCATCGTCATTGACCCGATCGGCGCCCTACTCGCCGTGGTGGTTTACAGCTTCATCATTGCCAGCGCCGAAGGACATGGCCTCAAGCAGAGTCTGTTCACCTTTGGCGGGGTGATTCTCTGCGGCGCGATGTTCGGGATTGTCGGCGGCTGGTTGCTCGGCACGGTGATCCGCCGGCAGTGGCTGCCGGAATATCTGCATAACCTCGCGTCGTTGGCGGCGGTGCTGGGGATTTTCATTGCTTCGAACACCGTGATGCACGAGTCGGGACTGTTGGCGGTGACATTGATGGGCATGTGGCTGGCCAACATGAAGGGCGTGGATGTACGGCACATCCTGCACTTCAAGGAAAACCTCAGCGTGCTGCTGATTTCCGGCCTGTTCATTTTGCTGGCGGCGCGCCTGGATTTGTACGCGTTGATCGGATTAGGGCCGCTGGTACTGATTCTGCTGCTGGTGATTCAACTGATCGCTCGACCGCTGAACGTGCTGCTCAGCACGGCCGGTTCCAGCCTGAGCTGGCGGGAGCGTGCATTGTTGTGCTGGATTGCGCCACGCGGGATTGTCGCGGCGGCGGTGTCGGCGATTTTTGCGATTCGTCTGCATGAGGCCGGGCACGAGGGCGCGTTGCTGCTGGTGCCGCTGACCTTCGCGGTGATTATCGGCACTGTTGTCCTGCAGAGCGCCACGGCACGACCGCTGGCTCGCCTGTTGAAGGTTGCAGAACCGGCGCCAAGCGGATTCTTGATCGTCGGCGCCAACGGCCCTGCGCGGGAGTTGGGCAAGTCGCTGCAGCAACTGGGCAGCCGGGTGCTGCTGACCGACTCGAGCTGGGAGAATATTCGTGCGGCGCGCATGGAAGGTTTGCCGACGTACTTCGGCAACCCGGCCTCGCAGCATGCCGATGCGCATCTGGATCTGGTCGGGCTGGGGCATTTGCTGGCGCTGTCGCCCTCGGGTGAACTCAATACCTTGGCGGCGATGCGGTTCCGTCATGACTTTGGGCATCAGCGTTTGTTCGGTCTGGCCAGTGGTCATGAGAGTCGGCGCAGCGATAAACATCGGGCGAGTCTGGAACATCGTGGCAATCAACTCGGTAGCGAGGCGTTTACCTACGCGAAACTGGCCAGCCAGATGGGACAAGGTGCCGAGTTGTACAGTACGACGTTGACGAATGGTTTTGGCTGGGAGGATTACCAGGCGCTGCATGGCAATCGTGCGACGTTGTTGTTCATGCGCGATGACAGCGGTTGGGTGCATGTGGTGACGCCGGAGACTACCGTGAAACCTGGGTCGGGGTGGACGTTGCTGGCGTTGATTCAGCCGGAGGCCAGCGGCGTCTGAGCTGACGCCTTCGCGAGCAAGCTCGCTCCCACAGGTTCTTTGACGGACACAAGTGTTGTGTTCACCCGATCACTGTGGGAGCGAGCCTGCTCGCGAATGGCGCCACTCGGTATCAGATCAAGCCGCAAAACCCGGCAACACCGGTACCGGCCGCTTGTCATCATCAATGGCAACGAAGCTGAACTGGCCATGAATCGCCTTCTCGCGGCCATCACAGCTCATGCTCTCGACAAACACTTCCACCTCGACCTTGAGGCTGGTATTGCCGACCTTGATCACCTTCCCGACCAACTCGACGATGGAACCGGCCGGGATCGCGTGATTGAAATCGATGCGATCAGTGGACACGGTCACCAGTGGCAAGCGGCAGAAGCGTGTGGCGGTGATGAACGACACTTCGTCCATCCATGCCAGCGCAGTGCCGCCGAACAGGGTGTTGTGGTGGTTGGTGGTCGGCGGGAAGACGGCTTTGGTTACGCGGGTCACCGAGAGTTCGGTACGGCGTTCGATTTCCTGGTTGCGGGGAGTCATGGTTCTGGCCTGAAACGAAAGTACGGTGAATAAATTGCAGGCAACAAAAAAGCAGCCCGTAGGCTGCTTTTTTCTGCATCGGAAGCTGGACTTAAGCCAGTTTTTCCTTGATGCGAGCTGCTTTACCCGACAGGTCGCGCAGGTAGTACAGCTTGGCTTTACGTACGTCACCGCGACGTTTAACAGCCATGCTGTCGATCTGCGGGGAGTAGGTCTGGAAAGTACGTTCTACGCCAACACCGTTGGAGATTTTACGAACGGTGAACGCACTGTTCACGCCGCGGTTACGCTTGGCGATTACAACGCCTTCGAACGCTTGCAGACGGGAACGATCGCCTTCCTTCACTTTCACCTGAACGACAATAGTGTCGCCTGGGGCGAAGGTAGGGATTTCTTTGGTCATCTGCTCTGCTTCGAGTGCAAGGATGATTTTGTTGGTCATGCTGTGCTCCTAAGGTAAATCGTTCGATCTACCATCGATACGTTGTTAACTATCGTCCCGCTCGCGGATGTATTCCTCGAGCAGCTTCTTCTCTTCTCCAGAAAGCGAGCGGCTTTCCAGAAGATCGGCGCGTCGTTCAAAGGTCCTACCAAGGGACTGCTGTAAACGCCAACGCCGGATATGCGCGTGATTGCCACTCAGCAACACGTCGGGAACACGCTGATCCGCATACACCTCAGGTCGGGTGTAGTGCGGGCAATCCAGCAGACCATCCGTAAAGGAATCTTCCTCAGCGGAATCCGCATGCCCTAAAGCTCCAGGCAGCAGTCGTGTAACCGCATCGATCAGGACCATCGCCGGCAGCTCGCCGCCAGACAGTACATAGTCACCAATCGACCACTCTTCATCGACATGAGCCTCAATAAAGCGCTCGTCAATGCCTTCATAGCGGCCGGCAATCAGGATCAATGCATCCGATTGTGCCAACTCGCGTACCGCCGACTGAGTCAGTTGACGGCCTTGGGGGGACAGGTAAATCACCTTCGCCGCCTCCCCGGCTGCTGCCTTGGCCTGAACCAGAGCATCTTCCAGGGGCTTGATCTTCATCACCATGCCCGGACCACCGCCAAACGGGCGATCGTCCACAGTGTGATGCCGATCCGTCGTGTAGTTCCGCGGATTCCAACAGGTCAGCTGCAAGAGCCCCTGTTTGACCGCACGACTGGTGATGCCGTAGTCGCTGATGGCGGAAAACATCTCGGGAAACAAACTGATCACTTCTACGCGCAAATTAGCCACGTTTAGAAGTCCGCGTCCCAATCCACCTTCATCTCGCCCGCTGCGAGGTCGACAGCCAACACGCATTGCTCCGTATAGGGCAACAGGCGTTCGCGATCATCCAGGCTGCCAGCGCAAGGCTTGACGACCATTACATCATTGGCGCCGGTTTCCAGAAGATGATCGATTTTCCCGAGCAATTGCCCCAGTTGATCAATAACCTTCAGACCTTCCAGCTGGTACCAGTAGTACTCACCGTCGGTCAATTCAGCGAACAGATTGCGCGGCACGCAGATCTCGTAACCGGCCAGAAGACGAGCTTCTTCACGATCATCAAGACCCTTGAGCTTTGCGACCAGGAACTTGTCGCTCCCGCGTCCACTGACCAGCTCGACCTGTTTGACATTGCCTTCGCGCTTGAGCGTCCAGGTTTTGTACTGCAACAGGTTTTCAGTCGGATCAGTAAAGGAATAAACCTTCACTTCGCCGCGAACGCCATGAACAGAATAAATTTTGCCAATAACGATCAAATCATCGGCAACAGCGGGCGTCGCGTTCATATTGCTCAGGCCGCAGCCTTTGCAGATTCCTTCAGCAACTGAGCAACACGCTCAGAAGGCTGTGCACCAACGCTCAGCCAGTAGGCTACGCGCTCTTGGTTCACGGACAGACGGGTTTCCTGACCACGGGCAACAGGGTTGAAGAAACCAACCTGTTCTTTGTGGGAGCCGTCACGCGGGTTACGCGAGTCGGTTACGGTCAGGTGGTAAAACGGGCGCTTTTTGGAGCCGCCAAGGGCAAGACGGATTGTTAGCATGTGAACATCGTTCCTGTAGTCGGTGCTGCAAATCTAAATGCACAGCGGGCATGGGTGCCCGAAAGGCCGCATATTCTAAGGAATATCCGGACTTTTGCAAATGACTTTTTCCGGCGCCTATGGCATGCCGTGCGGATTTGCATATAGAGCCGTCGATGAAAACGGCCAGTCAGCTCCCGCCGAGTGCGGGTTTGCTGTTGATCCTGCGTCCTTGCAGGGTCTGCGCCGGTGCGACGACCGGCGAAGTCTTAGTGTCCTGTCTCACCCATTTCGCTCACTTTTGGCGAGCAGAATGGGCGAGACGGGACACCTTACATTTTCGGCATGCCGCCGCCGGGCAACATTCCGCCCATACCGCGCATCATTTTCGCCATTCCGCCTTTGGCGGAGAATTTCTTCATCATCTTCTGCATCTGCTTGTGCTGCTTGATCAAGCGACCGATGTCCTGCACCTGAGTGCCGGAACCCATGGCGATCCGGCGCTTGCGCGAACCGCTGATCAGCTCAGGGTCGCGGCGCTCGGCCGGGGTCATGGAATTGATGATGGCTTCCATCTGTTTGAATTGTTTTTCTGCAGCGTTCTGGGCATTGCCCATTTGCGACAGGTTGACGCCGCCGATGCTCGGCAGCTTGTCCATGAGCCCGCCGAGGCCGCCCATGTTCTTCATTTGTTGCAGCTGATCACGGAAGTCTTCGAGGTCGAAGCCCTTGCCCTTCTTCAGCTTCTTGGCCAGTTTGTCGGCCTTGTCTTTATCGAGGGTCGCTTCGGCCTGTTCGATCAGGCTGAGCACGTCGCCCATGCCGAGAATCCGCGAAGCGATACGCTCAGGGTGGAACGGATCGAGCGCTTCGCTCTTCTCGCCCATACCGATGAACTTGATCGGCTTGCCGGTGATGGCGCGTACCGACAGGGCGGCACCGCCACGGGCGTCGCCGTCGACCTTGGTCAGAATCACACCGGTCAGCGGCAGCGCATCACCGAAGGCCTTGGCCGTGTTGGCCGCGTCCTGACCGGTCATGGCGTCAACCACAAACAGGGTTTCGACCGGGTTGATCGCGGCGTGCAGCGCCTTGATCTCGCCCATCATTTCTTCGTCGATGTGCAGACGACCGGCGGTGTCGACGATGACCACGTCGATGAATTTCAGTTTGGCTTCTTTAATAGCCGCGGTGGCGATGTCCACCGGTTTCTGGCTCAGGTCGGACGGAAAGAACGTCACGCCGATGTCGTTGGCCAGGGTTTCCAGCTGTTTAATAGCGGCCGGGCGGTAAACGTCCGCCGACACGACCATGACCGACTTCTTCTTGCGCTCTTTAAGGAAGCGCGCCAGTTTGCCGGCGGTGGTGGTTTTACCGGCGCCCTGCAGACCGGCCATTAGAATCACGGCTGGCGGTACGGCGCTCAGGTTCAAATCTTCGTTGGCCGCGCCCATCAGGCTTTCGAGCTCAGCCTGGACGATCTTCACGAACGCCTGGCCCGGCGTCAGGCTGCGCGACACCTCGGTGCCGACAGCGCGCTCCTTGACCGAATTGACGAAGTCCTTGACCACCGGCAGGGCGACGTCGGCTTCGAGCAACGCCATGCGCACTTCACGCAGGGTGTCTTTGATGTTGTCCTCGGTCAGCTTCGCTTTGCCGGTGACATGGCGCAGCGTCTGCGAGAGACGGTCGGTTAAGTTTTCAAACATTGCGCGATCCTTTCAGGCCCTGTGTAGACCGGGATAATGGCGGCCCAGACCGGAATCAACATGTGCTCGGCGAGCCTGCGGCGTGGGCAGGTCGCGGATTATAGCGAAGACTGCGGCTGGCGGACACCTCGCTGTCAGCTTCCTGAGTCTTTCGTGCCATGGCGGTTCTATGCCAAACTCAGCCCCTTTCGGGCTTGCCTAACAGGATTTATGCTCCCCTTGTCACCCAGTTTGCTGACCACCCTCGCCGCCGCCCTTCTATATGCCGCTGCGACCCTTTATCAGAGCACCCGCTTGGCCACTGGCGCCAAGGCGAACAAGCGCCTGCTGGTTGGCCTCGGCGTTTTCGCCGTGGTGGCCCACGCTGCCAGCCTGCTCACTCACCTGCTGACGCCAATCGGTCTGGGCCTGGATTTCTTCAGCGCCTCCAGCCTGATTGCAGCGGCAGTGATCGCGCTGACGCTGATCGCCTGCTCGCGCATTCCGGTGGAAAACCTGCTGGTGCTGCTGTTCCCGCTCGGTGCGGTCACGGTGCTGCTGGCGCAGTTCGCGCCAACCGGCACGGTGCAGATCATCGATGAAGAGCCGGGTATCCTCGCGCACATTCTATTGTCGATCCTCGCCTACGGCATGTTCACCATCGCGGTGTTCCAGGCCTTGCTGCTGCTGGTGCAGGACCACCAGCTCAAGCACAAGCATCCGTCCGGGCTGATCAAGAACTTTCCGCCGCTGCAAACCATGGAAAGCCTGTTGTTCGGTTTCCTCTGGGCCGGCTGGACACTGTTGTCGCTGTCACTGATCTCCGGCTGGCTGTTCGTCGAGAACCTGTTCGCTCAGCATCTGGTACACAAGACCCTGCTGGCGTGCCTCGCCTGGATCGTGTTCAGCGTACTGCTGTGGGGCCGCAATCGCCTCGGCTGGCGCGGCCACAAGGCGATTCGCTGGACTCTCGCCGGTTTCTGTCTGCTGATGTTGGCGTATTTCGGCAGCAAACTGGTTCGTGAATACATCCTGCACATCTGACGGGCGGCATAAATGGACGCTTTGCCCATAGGGCCGATGCTCGCGGTATTTGTCCTGCTGATTTTATGGTCAGGGCTGTTTACCGCCGTCGAAATCGCGCAGCAACACCTGCTCGCGCAACGCACCGCCTCGCGCGCCAGCGATAAACCGCTGGCGAAGCTGAGCTTCCCGCTCGACAGCCTGATCCTCTGCAATACGTTGTGCCGTGCGCTCGCCGTGGTGATTGCGACGCTGCTGGCGATTTTTCTCTGCGAAGAAAACGGCCCTTGGGCGGCATGCCTCGGTGCCGGCGCCATCCTGTTGGTGTTTGCCGATTACTTCCCGCGCACCGTCGCCCAGCGCTACCCCGATGCGGTGCTGGCGTTCGGCAATACCTTGCTGGCCGTGCCGTTGAAGATTGTTTATCCGTTTGCCTGGCTGTTCAGCCGTATCAGCGGTTTGCTGATGAGCCCGTTTGCTCGCAAAGTTCAGATCGTGCAGCAAAGCGAAGATGACTCGCCCGCCGATCGCTACGACGATCCAGAGCATCCAGTGCGCGCGCACCCGGTTTCAGGCATTCATGCACTGGACAACATCACGGTCAACGACATTCTGGTGCCGCGCAGTGACGTCGACGGCATCAACCTCGACGATTCTCTCGAAGAGATCATTGAGCAACTGCGTCACAACAAACGTACGCGCCTGCCGGTGTTCCATAGCGATATCAATCAGGTGGAAGCGGTGCTCAATACCCGGCAGATCCGCCATCTGCTCAACAACGGTGATTTGACTCGCGAAGCGCTGCTGGCCGCCAGTTACGAGCCGTACTTCGTGCCGGAAAGCACGCCGCTGCAACTGCAACTGCTGAACTTCCACAAGCAACAACGCCGCCTCGGCATGGTGGTCGACGAGTACGGCGAAGTGCTTGGCATCGTCACTCTGGAAGACATTCTCGAAGAAATAGTCGGCGAATTTGAAAGCGAGCACAGCCTGGATAATCCGCATATTCATCCGCAGGGCGATGGCCGCATGGTCATTGACGGTGCCGCGTCGATCCGCGAATTGAACAAGTGTTTGGGCTGGCATTTGCCGAGCGATGGGCCGAAAACGCTGAATGGGCTGGTGACTGAAGCGTTGGAGACGATTCCCGAGAGTTCGGTTTGCCTAAAGATCGGGCGTTATCGGCTGGAGATTCTTGAGACTGAAGAGAACCGGGTTAGCAAAGTGCTGATTTGGCACACCTCTTCTGTGCCTGCTTTGGTGCCTGCCCGATAGCAGATCGAAAGATCGCAGCCTGCGGCAGCTCCTACATTTGAAATGCGTTC
>NZ_JBSVXS010000160.1:0-9512 GCF_054070155.1 Pseudomonas sp. SDT291_1_S447 | reverse complement strand
GGATTGCATTCCCATGTAGGAGCTGCCGCAGGCTGCGATCTTTTGCTTTTAGAAGCTTACTGCTTGCCCAACGCAAAGTTGGGCAACGCCCCCAGCGGCTGATTGAACTGATACGGAATCGACACCAACCCGTCTCCGGTATTGCGCTGCACCACAAAGTGCAAATGCGGACCGCTGCTGTTGCCGGTGTTGCCTGACAGCGCCAACGGACTGCCAACCGTCACCCTTTGCCCCTCGCGCACGCTCACCGAACCTTGTTTGAGGTGCAGGTACACGCCCATCGTGCCGTCGTCGTGCAGCACCCGCACAAAATTGCCGGACGCATCATTACCGCGCCCGCTCTGGGAGTTCTCGGTCTTCACCACCACCCCGGCCCGCGCGGCAATGATCGGCGTGCCGACCGGCATGGCGATGTCCATCGCGTACTTGTTCTTCGGCCCGTAGTGGCTGTATTGGCCGTTGGCACCCTGACTCAGGCGGAACGGCCCACCGCGCCATGGCAGCGGATAACGATAGCCCTGCGCGGTTCCAGCGGGGTCGCCGAGGGAATAATGAAATTGCGGCGTATACACCAGCGGCTGCTTGCCGGACACCGCCGTCAGCAGCGCCAGCCGCGTATTGCTGCGTGCCGGCAGCACGCGGCGGATGGTTTGCGCCGGTGCGCCACGCACATTGCTCAACCCGGTAAACGCCAGCGCCACCTCAACCGGGGCATACAGATCGTTGCGTACGAACACTACGTCGGTGCCCTTCTGCTTCTTGATATCGAGGTAGACCTGGCGCTCGAGGCGTTCGACCATCCGATCCTGAAAGACGAACACCTGCGCGCCTTTGCTCGGGCGGTCGCTGTACGAGACCACGCCGTTGGCATCGGTGGATTTGTAAATGGTCATGGCCACAGCCGAGGAGGAGGCCATGAAGAGACCATAGAAAAACAGCAGGCGCGCGAGCATGGGCAAGAGTCTGTCGAAGTAAGGCCTGGGAATGAGCCTAGCAGGTGAAGCAGACCAGGCTAGTCGACAGATGTTTCAAATTGGCCAGTCTGGGAGATTGGTGGTGCAAGTGATGGCCCCTTCGCGAGCAGGCTCGCTCCCACATTTGGAATGCATTCCAGGGTGGGGCGAGCCTGCTCGCGAAGGCGGACTGTCAGGCGACGAAGATCACGCGCCCGGAACGAAGTGCTTCTGCGCCGTGCCGCGAGCGATCAGGCGCGAGATGTAGTCGAGTTTCTGCGCGTCCTGATCGACGAAACGGAAGGTCAGTTGCAGCCAGTCGCTGTCCGGTTTCGGCTCGAACGCGACAACCGCGTGCAAGTAACCGTTGAGGCGGGCAATCTCGGCGTTGTCGCCCTGCTCCAGATCGAGCACGGCGCTGTCGAGGATCTGCGGCAGGGTGTCAGTGCGTTTCACCACCAACAACGCTTCCTTGATGCTCAGGGCCTTGATCACGCATTGCTGAGTACCGCTTGGCAGGCGCAATTGGCCCTGACCGCGCCCACTGGCCGGAGCCGACGCGGCGGCTGGTGCCTTGACCGGTGGGCTGTTGAGCAGGCCACGGGATGGCGCAGCAGCGGGCGCTGGCGCGGCAGCAACAGGTTTGGCAAACGGATTGACCGCAGCAGCTGCCGGCGCGCCGCCGACCACGGCAGGCTTGCCGCCGGTCAAGGCGCTCAGGGAATCGTTACCGAACGCCGAGTTCATCTTGGTCGGCGCGCTGTTCATCAGAGTGTCGAGCTTGCCGACCTTGTTCAGCGCCTGTTTGACCTTGGTCAGCAGTTGCTCGTTGGTGAACGGCTTGCTGACGTAACCGGAAACACCGGCCTGAATCGCCTGCACGACGTTTTCCTTGTCGCCACGGCTGGTGACCATGACGAACGGCATGGTCTTGAGGTTGTCTTGCTCGCGGCACCAGGTCAGCAGTTCAAGACCGGACATTTCCGGCATTTCCCAGTCGCACAGGACCAGGTCGAAGGCTTCTCTGGCCAGCATGGCCTGCGCCTTTTTACCGTTGACGGCGTCCTCGGTGCGGATCCCCGGGAAGTAATTACGCAGGCACTTTTTCACCAGGTCACGAATGAACGAAGCATCGTCCACGACCAACACACTGATCTTGCTCATCCAACACCCCTATTAAAATCCCGGCAAGCATAACGCTGGCTGATGGCACATTGCCAAAACTCTTCAGTCACGCCGGGACTTTTCGTTCGCGGGTGCTGCTTTTTAATCGAATCTGCCCATGAAAAGCACAAACAAAAACGCCCGGCCAAAGGGCCGGGCGCTTTTCTCAGGCAATCTTACTTATCGTCAGCATCGCCCGGAACATTAGCGGTTTCGCCGCTTGTCCCTTCAACTTCTTCCTTCATGCGCTTGAGGCCCATGTGGCGCACGTCGGTGCCGCGCACCAGGTAGATGACCAGTTCGGAGATGTTGCGCGCGTGATCGCCGATGCGTTCCAGCGAACGCAGCACCCAAATGATGCTCAAGACCCGCGAGATAGAGCGCGGGTCTTCCATCATGTAGGTGGCCAGCTCGCGCAGCGCAGTCTTGTATTCGCGGTCGATGATCTTGTCGTACTGCGCCACCGACAACGCCAGATCGGCGTCGAAACGGGCGAACGCGTCCAGTGCATCGCGAACCATGTTGCGCACCTGGTCGCCGATGTGGCGAACCTCGACGTAACCGCGCGGCGCTTCACCTTCTTCGCACAATTGAATCGCACGGCGGGCGATCTTGGTCGCTTCGTCACCGATGCGCTCAAGGTCGATCACCGATTTGGAGATGCTGATGATCAAACGCAGGTCGGACGCCGCAGGCTGACGACGGGCGAGAATGCGCAGGCATTCTTCGTCGATGTTGCGTTCCATCTGGTTGATCTGGTCGTCGATCTCGCGCACCTGCTGAGCCAGACCTGAGTCGGCCTCGATCAGTGCAGTCACCGCGTCGTTGACCTGCTTCTCGACCAGCCCGCCCATGGCCAGGAGGTGGCTGCGCACTTCCTCAAGCTCGGCGTTGAACTGCGCGGAAATGTGATGGGTAAGGCCTTCTTTGGAAATCATTGTTCGCTCCGCGAAAGTTGCAAGCTTCAAGCTGCAAGCTTCAAGCAGTTATGTATAAGTCCTGATATCGCACCGCATCTTTCTTGCCGCTTGAAGCTTGCGGCTTGCAGCTGTACGGCTAGCCGTACCGCCCCGTGATGTAGTCTTCGGTCTGCTTCTTCGCCGGATTGGTGAACAGGGTGTCGGTGTCGCCGAATTCGACCAGTTTGCCCATGTACATGAATGCCGTGTAGTCGGACACCCGCGCGGCCTGTTGCATGTTGTGGGTCACGATGACGATGGTGAACTTGGATTTCAGCTCGTAGATCAGCTCTTCGACTTTCAGCGTCGAGATCGGGTCGAGGGCCGAGCACGGTTCGTCGAGCAGCAGCACTTCCGGCTCAACCGCGATGGTGCGGGCGATCACCAGACGCTGCTGCTGACCACCGGACAGACCGAGGGCTGACTCGTGCAGACGGTCTTTGACTTCGTCCCACAGTGCCGCGCCTTTCAATGCCCACTCGACCGCTTCGTCGAGGACGCGCTTCTTGTTGATGCCCTGGATGCGCAAGCCGTAGACCACGTTTTCGTAGATGGTCTTCGGGAACGGGTTGGGCTTCTGGAACACCATGCCGACGCGGCGACGCAACTCGGCAACGTCTTCGCCTTTGCGATAGATGTTGTTGCCGTACAGGTTGATCGCGCCTTCTACGCGGCAGCCGTCAACCAGGTCGTTCATGCGGTTGAAGGTGCGCAGCAGCGTCGATTTACCGCAGCCGGACGGGCCGATGAACGCGGTCACGCGCTGTTTCGGGATGTTCATGCTGACGTCGAACAGCGCTTGTTTCTCGCCGTAGTACAGGCTCAGGCCGGGTACTTCGATGGCCACGGTTTCCTGCTCGAGGCTGAGGCTCTGCTTGTCGCGGCCCAGGGCAGACATGTTGATGCCGTGGCTATGTGTTTCGTGCTGCATGGGAGGCTCCCTGTGCTAACAAATTCGGTTCGGAACACTGCTTGTTGCAGCTTCCATCAATATTCCAGTGGACGCGGTTCAATGTGGGAGCGAGCTTGCTCGCGAAGGGGCCCTTGAGGCCGCCAAAAGCTTCGCGAGCAAGCTCGCTCCCACAGGGTTCGCGTCGTCCTTAGCTATCCAGTGCTTTGTATTTTTCGCGCAGGTGGTTACGGATATACACCGCCGACAGGTTCAACGTGGCGATCACCAACACCAGCAACAGCGCCGTGGCGTACACCAGCGGGCGGGCCGCTTCGACGTTCGGGCTCTGGAAGCCGACGTCATAGATGTGGAAGCCCAAGTGCATGATCTTCTGATCCAGGTGCAGGTACGGGTAGTTGCCGTCCACTGGCAGCGACGGCGCCAGTTTCACCACACCGACCAGCATCAGCGGCGCCACTTCACCGGCGGCACGGGCCACGGCGAGAATCATGCCGGTCATCATTGCCGGGCTGGCCATCGGGATCACGATCTTCCACAAGGTTTCAGCCTTGGTCGCGCCGAGGGCCAACGAGCCTTCACGCACGGTACGCGGGATACGCGCCAGACCTTCCTCCGTTGCCACGATCACCACTGGCACCGCCAGCAGCGCCAGGGTCAGCGACGCCCAGAGCAGACCCGGTGTACCGAAGGTCGGTGCCGGCAGTGCTTCGGGGAAGAACAAGCGGTCAACCGAACCACCCAGCACGTAAACGAAGAAGCCCAGACCGAATACGCCGTAAACGATCGCAGGTACACCCGCCAGGTTGTTCACCGCGATACGGATGATCCGTGTCAGGGTGTTCTGCTTGGCGTATTCACGCAGGTACACCGCCGCCAGCACGCCGAACGGGGTGACGATCATCGCCATGATCAGGGTCATCATCACGGTGCCGAAGATCGCCGGGAAAATCCCGCCTTCGGTGTTCGCTTCACGCGGGTCGTCCGACAGGAATTCCCAGATCTTGCTGAAGTAGAAACCGACCTTGGTGAAGGTGCTCATCGCGTTCGGCTGGTAGGCGTGAACCACTTTGCCCAGACCGATTTCGATCTCTTTGCCATTGGCATCGCGAGCGGTCAGCGCGTCGCGGTTGAACTGCGCATGCAGATCGGCCAGACGCGCTTCGATGTCCTGATAACGCGCATTCAGCTCGGCACGCTCGGATTCCATGTCCGCTTGCGCGGTGGCGTCGAGTTTGCCTTCCAGTTCCAGTTTGCGACCGTGCAGACGGATGCGCTCCAGACCTGCGTTGATTGCACCGATGTCAGTCTTTTCCAGCGACTTCAGTTGTGCCGCCAGACCGTTCACACGGTTGATCCGCGCCTGCAACTCAGGCCACGCAGCCTCACCTTCGGCGATGACTTTGCCATCCTGTTTGACGTTGACCAGGTAGCCGTAGAAGTTGCCCCACTCGCGACGCTCGATCGCCATCAGTTCTGGCGGCGTGGTCTGGTTGGTCAGCCACTCGCCGACGATCCAGGTGAAGTCGTTGCCGTTCAGGTCACGGTTGCCGACCTTGATCAGCTCGCGGGTCATGAATTCCGGGCCTTCATCGGGCACCGGCAAACCGGCGCTCTTCAGGCGGGCGCGAGGCACTTCTTCTTTCTGTACCACTTCGCCGATGACCAGGTGATTGGCCTGGCCCGGTACGTCGTAGTTGGCGTGGACCAGGTCCGCCGGCCAGAAGTGACCGAGACCGCGCACGGCAATCACCGCCAGCAGGCCAATGGTCATGATGACCGCGATGGACACCGCGCCACCGCTGATCCAGACGCCCGGGGCGCCGCTCTTGAACCATCCTTTCAGGGAGTTCTGTTTCACAGACTTCTACCTTTGCTTAAAGCGACGAGTATTTCTTGCGCAGACGCTGACGAATCAGTTCTGCCAGGGTGTTCATGACGAAGGTGAACAACAGCAGCACCAGCGCCGAGAGGAACAGCACGCGGTAGTGGCTGCCGCCGACTTCCGACTCGGGCATTTCCACCGCGACGTTGGCAGCCAGGGTGCGCAGGCCTTCGAACAGGTTCATTTCCATGACCGGGGTGTTACCGGTGGCCATCAGCACGATCATGGTTTCGCCGACCGCACGACCCATGCCGATCATCAGCGCCGAGAAGATCCCCGGGCTGGCGGTCAGGATCACCACGCGAGTCATGGTCTGCCACGGCGTGGCACCGAGGGCCAGCGAGCCAAGCGTCAGGCCGCGCGGCACACTGAACACGGCGTCTTCAGCGATCGAGTAGATGTTCGGGATCACCGCGAAGCCCATGGCCAGACCCACCACCAGAGCGTTGCGCTGGTCGTAGGTGATGCCCAGATCGTGGGAGATCCACATGCGCATGTCACCGCCGAAGAACCAGTTCTCCATGAACGGGCTCATGTACAGCGACAGCCAGCCCACAAACAGAATCACCGGAATCAGCAGCGCACTTTCCCAACCGTCCGGGACTTTCAGGCGGATCGACTCAGGCAGGCGGCTGAAGGTGAAACCGGCGACCAGAATGCCGATCGGCAGCAACATCAGCAGGCTGAAGATGCCCGGCAGATGCCCTTCGACATAGGGCGCGAGGAACAGGCCGGCGAAGAAACCGAGGATCACCGTCGGCATCGCTTCCATCAGCTCAATCACCGGTTTGACCTTGCGGCGCATGCCCGGGGCCATGAAGTACGCGGTGTAGATCGCAGCGGCAACGGCCAATGGCGCAGCGAGCAGCATGGCGTAGAACGCGGCTTTCAGGGTGCCGAAGGTCAGTGGCGAGAGGCTCAGTTTTGGTTCGAAATCGGTGTTGGCCGCAGTCGATTGCCAGACGTATTTAGGCTCGTCGTAGTTCTCGTACCAGACCTTGCTCCACAGCGCGCTCCACGACACTTCCGGGTGCGGGTTGTCGAGCAGCAACGGTTGCAGCTTGCCGCCTGCTTCGACGATCACGCGGTTGGCGCGCGGCGACAGACCGAATACGCCTTGACCATCGACCACCTGATCAACCAGCAGCGTGCGGTGCGCGGTGCTGTGGAACACGCCGAGCTTGCCGCTGGCATCCAGCGCGAGGAAGCCTTTGCGACGCTCTTCTGCGCTGATTTCAACGATTGGCGTGGTGCCCATCTGGAAGGTGCGGATTTGCTTCAGACGCAGCTCACCATCGGTGTCGCGGGCCATGAACCATTGGGCCAGACCACCTTTGGAGTCACCGACGATCAGCGAGATGCCACCGACCAGTTGCGCGGTCGCGGTGACTTCAGCGTCAGCGTTTTCCAGCAGTTTGTAGCGACCGTTGAGGCTCTTGTCGCGCAGGCTGAAGACATCGGCCTGGGCACGACCGTTGACCACGTACAGCCACTGCTGGCGCGGGTCGACGAAGATGTTTTTCACCGGCTCAGTCATCTGCGGCAGATCGATACGCTTCTGCTCGTTGGTGACTTCACCAGTCATCATGTTTTCTTCGCTGGTCAGCGACAGCACATTGAGTTGCGAACCGGTCGAACCCACCAGCATCAGCGTCGTGTCGGTGGCATTCAGGCTGACATGCTCCAGCGCACCGCCGGCTTCGTTCAGGGCGATCGGCGTCTCGCCATACGGATACTCGATGGCCGGGCTGATGGTTTTCTTGCCATCGGGGTAGCTGACTTTATAGGTGTGACGGAACACCAGCGCCTGCCCATTGGACAGACCCACGGCCACCAGCGGATGGCCCGGCTGGTCTTCACCAATCGAGGTCACGGTGGCACCGGCAGGCACCGGCAGATCGACGCGCTTCAGTTCAGCGCCACTGTCGATATCAAAGAACAATGCCTGGCCCTTGTCGGAAACGCGCATGGCCACCTGATTCTGCTCTTCGAGCGAAATCATCAGCGGCTTGCCGGCGTCCTGCATCCAGGCTGGGGTGATCGAGTCTTTCGCGGTCAGGTCGGCACCCTGGAACAGCGGCGCAACCACGTAGGCGAGGAAGAAGAAGATCAGGGTGATGGCTGCCAGCACCGCGAGACCGCCAACGAGGACGTACCAGCGGGTGAAGCGATCCTTGAGCGCGCGAATGCGGCGCTTGCGTTGCAGCTCAGGCGTATTGAAATCAATGCGCTTGGGAGGATTAGTAGTCATGTGGGAATTGGCCAGATCATTCATGCGCTCACCCTAGCGATCCTGTATGACAGAAAGATGACAATGCAGTGACGCAGCAAATCCACCGCCAGCGGGATTGGCAGAGGATCAAAAATTTGAGGTGTGGAAAAGGCCGGCCTGCGTGCAGATCCGGCCTTTTACCTGAGTCCGGTGGGGTTCACCCCGGACTCAATTTGTTACTTCTTTGCGACAGCGCCGCCTTCCTGCAGACCCAGGTCAGCCAGTGCTTTTGCAGCAACCTTGGCTGGCAGAGGGATGTAGCCGTCTTTCACTACGACTTCCTGGCCCTGCTTCGACAGCACCAGTTTCACGAACTCGGCTTCCAGCGGAGCCAGAGGCTTGTTCGGGGCTTTGTTGACGTAAACGTAGAGGAAACGCGACAGCGGGTATTTGCCGTTCAGGGCGTTTTCTTCGGTGTCTTCGATGAAGTCGGTGCTGCCTTTCTTGGCCAGCGGTACGGTTTTAACGCTGGCGGTTTTGTAACCGATGCCCGAGTAACCGATGCCGTTCAACGAGGAGCTGATCGACTGCACGACCGAAGCCGAACCTGGTTGTTCGTTGACGTTCGGTTTGTAGTCGCCTTTGCACAGGGCTTCTTCTTTGAAGTAGCCGTAGGTGCCGGATACCGAGTTACGACCGAACAGCTGAACTGGCTTGTTGGCCAGGTCGCCGGTCACACCCAGTTCGCCCCAGGTTTTCACGTCGGCTTTGGCGCCGCACAGACGGGTCGACGAGAAGATCGCATCAACCTGTTCCATGGTCAGGTGCTGGATCGGGTTGTCTTTGTGTACGAAGACAGCCAGGGCGTCCACGGCAACCGGGATAGCGGTTGGCTTGTAACCGTACTTCTGCTCGAAGGCCGCCAGTTCGGTGTCCTTCATCTTGCGGCTCATCGGGCCCAGGTTGGAGGTGCCTTCAGTCAGCGCAGGTGGCGCAGTGGCGGAGCCAGCGGCCTGAATCTGGATGTTTACGTTCGGGTATTCTTTTTTGTAGTTCTCAGCCCAGAGGGTCATGAGGTTGGCCAGGGTATCGGAGCCGACGCTGGACAGGTTGCCCGACACACCAGTGGTCTTGGTGTAGCTCGGGATAGCAGGGTCAACAGCGGCAACCGCGTTGGCAGTCGCAACGCCAGCAGCGACAAAAGTCATTGCCGCCATCAAACGCTTCAGTTTCATGCCTTACTCCTAGCAGATAGGGTGTGTTAAGTCGGGGCCAAGTATCAGCAGGCCGTGTGAACACTCTATGGCTGAAATATGACAATTGGATGAAAGGCCAGCATCCGGGTTTTACAAGATGATTCGAGTTTGCCCCCCATTCGCGAGCAGGCTCGCTCCCACAGTTGAAATGCATTCCAATGTGGGAGCGAGCC